>NZ_VPDM01000024.1:0-57543 GCF_013417645.1 Acinetobacter sp. YH12236 | reverse complement strand
AGAGGTTAAGCAGCCATTAGAGGTGGCTTTCCTTTGTTAGCTTGATGTGGTCTTTCATGGTTGTAATGCCACAACCAGTTTGTTGCATAATCTTGTACTTCATCCAAAGTATCAAATAAATGCTTGCTCAGCCAACTATAACGTATGGTCCGATTATAGCGTTCAATATACGCATTCTGCTGTGGCTTACCCGGTTGAATATATTCAATACGAATACCATGCTCAGTAGCCCAGCGCACAAATTCGTGACTGATAAATTCGGGACCATTATCGCATCGGATCACTAACGGTTTTTCTCTCCACTCCAGCAATTGATTCAACGTACGAATAACCCTGATTGTGGGCAATGAGAACCCTGCTTCAATGGCTAGGCCTTCGCGGCGGTAATCATCAATCACATTCAATAATCGAAACTTGCGACCATCGGAAAGCTGATCATGCATAAAATCTAATGACCAAACCTGATTTTCTCGGATTGGTTCTTTCAATGGTTCAGGCGCATGCCGTTTTAGTCTTCTTCTCGGTTTAATACGCAGATTCAGTGCCAACTCACAGTAAATGCGGTAAACCCGCTTGTGATTCCAGCAGCAACTCTCAACATGCCGTAAATACGAGAAGCACAAACCAAAGCCCCAATCGGAATTTTCCTCAGTGAGTTCAATGAGCTGTTCAGCAATGAGTGCATTGTCATCGCTGAGTTTGGCTTGATAGCGGTAGCAGGTTTCACTAATGCCAAATGCTTTACAAGCCAAACGAATACTAATGGCATGCTGGGCAACTGCCTGTTGTGCCATCTTACGCTGGCAAGATGGCTTTACCACTTTTTTGCCATCGCTTCCTGGATGATTTCGGCCTTTAATCGCTCTTCCGCATACATCTTTTTAAGTCTGGTATTTTCGGCTTCTAGCTCTTTCAGTCGAGCCATTAATGATGTATCCATACCACCATATTTGGCACGCCATTTATAAAAGGTAGCATTACTCATGCCGTGTACACGGCAAAGGGTCGCTACAGGTGTGCCAGATTCTGCCTGTTTCAAGATGGACATGATCTGACTATCAGTAAATTTAGATGTTTTCATGCAGAATCTCCTGCTCGTATCTTAAGAGAAAATTCTACTTTTAGATCCTATTATTTTTAGGGGGGATTACCGTATCTTTCACATTCGTCACAGTACCTTGACCTAAGGTTGCCTTGGTCAGTTGTTCTGTTTCTTGCCCGCTGCTATTGATACCAATGGTCGTTGAACCTTTTGGAGCTGTAGAAGCTTCTTTAGTTCCCTTTTGTGGAATACCAATACTGGTCGATACATTAATTTCAAAAATTAAAATCCTTTAACGTCTTTCCTTTTTCATCCAATAATTTATATACAAAATCAGGTTCAATTTTTAAAAATAACTCAATAACATCATGAATTTTCCAACCATGTATTTCTGGATGATCAATGATTGAAATTAAATGTTCTTTTAAAAATGGAATATATTCTTTGAAGTCCTCATCGATTATTAAACCAAATAAAGAATCTATTCCAAAAGGTTGAGTATTAGCAAGCTCTATTATTTTGACAATATATGGAAACAATTTTTTTCTTGTTAAGGTACCTAGACCATGGTCAGATTTATCAGCCCAATAACGAATAAATGCTCTAAGAACATGTTGCAATGTATCATCATAACCATTTAGCCTATGATCAATAAAACCATTTAATTTATTGTTTTCAAATAATGCAGTTAAAGCATTAAAACCATAATCATCTCCCCAAAATGTCAACAATTTAGCAGCTTGGAATACAATATAGTCATCCGAATTTGTTAATAATTCTCTTAACTGTTCTATACGGCTAACTGAAATATCTTCAGCATCTAAGTCCTCTGCTATATCTGTATAATTGACACTATCAGGAATCTCATTTAATAAGTCTATAATCTTCTGTTCCAACTCTATACTCCTTACAAACTATTTCTTTATGTATTCTGATGGAACACAACCTTTGATTAAGCATTCCCCATCTCTAATAGCATGATTCAAATCTTTATTTGCATCTCTTAATTTATCTCGATTTTTTTTACTAGGATTACGATCATATTTCGCCTGAGCTGCATCGACTTTAGATTGTAATTCCTTTCTAACTTCGGTATGTGTCACAATCTGACTACCAGAAATCTTACCTGCATCAATATCTTCCTGCAATCGCTTCGTATCAATCTTAATTTGCTCACCACCATAATTTTTAGAATCAATAGCTATTGCTGGATCACTTGTTGAAATGTATGGTGTATTCTCAGAATTACCACCTCTAATATGAGATTGAACAGATCCTGTTCCTTCAGGGTTTGCAGCAACCAAATCACCTTTGTCATTTATGTAAGCTTTTGGTTTACCTTTATAATTTTCTGTAGCAGAAAAATCATGATCATTACGAGTAACATAATCAGGAACAGTAGGTTTTACTGATATTTCATCACTATTTTTAGCTTTTCCTTTCCCTGAAATTAGTGTCTCAGCAGCTATACCAACAATAAAAGTAGCACCTAGCTTTGCATTTTGCAGTGATTCCGCATAATTAAGACTTCGTTGAAAATCATCATCGCTTAGTCCAAGCTGTTTCAACTCACTAATTTTTTCAGACCGACTCCAATCATCATATAGACCATCTGAAAGTCCGTAGAGTGATTTTACTAAATGATCTGATACCGCATTTGTAGCATAATCAATATATTCTCCACTAAATTGATTAACTATATATCCTGCTGTTGCTTTTACAGGCCCTCCTAACAACACGCTAGCAGCAAGTTGTATTTTTTCAATGTCAACACCACTATCTACAGAAATTTTTTCTATATTTTTACTAATTTCTGCTGCCGCATGTAAAAATTTAAAACCTAGTAAATCCGTTTCTTTTACAGCAAGAGAACTATCTGTATTTTCAGCTAATATACTAATTAAGGAGTTTGAGTTGACTATTGGTTGCTCTTTAGAGAGCTCAGAATTAAGAATCTGTTCAATGCCACTACCATTCTGACTCAAAATATCTAATTGTTCTTGGACAGCAGATAATTTTTGAATTGCATACCAATAATTATCTGTATCTATAATCTTTTCGACCTCTTTAATTTCAAGACCATTTTTCAATAGCTCCCCTGCAACTTGCTGCCCATATTCCTCTAAACCCTCAAAATCTGCTGGTAAACTATAAAGTTTTGCTTGTATATTATTTAAACTTTGTAAAGCCTTCTCTTTATATTCTCCCTCAGGCATTTGCTTCACAATATTTTCAGCACTTTGACGGAAATTTTCAGGTAATTCCTTCTGCTCTTGAATAATCTCCGCCCGTCCACTCTTACTCAGTAAACGCTGATCAACCGTCACAGAACCATCCAGCATGCCCGTCACTTGGTCACGAGTAATTTCTTGCGTATTATTAATGTCCCGATTGGTGCTGTCTGAGGCATTTGCAACAGTCCCTTGACCCATCGTTGCCTTAGTCAATTGTTCTGTTTCTTGTCCACTGCTGTTAAGGCCAATGGTGGTTGAACCGTTTGGATATTTGGATTTTTCTCCATCTTTGTTGTTCGTGGTTTTGCCTATCGTCGTTGATACATTAAAACCACTGCTACTGTTGTAGTTATGATCTTCTATGTCTTTCAGCGCAAGTTCGCCTGAATAGTTCAGCTTACCGTGATCCGTTAATGTGCCGTCTTCATTCTTCGTCGCATTGGCAATCACACCACCAATACTGGTAATATTTTTAACACCCATCGCATCTAGATCAGCATCGTTCTGCGCATTGCCAATCAGCAGCTTACTAGTGTCATTTACCCATGCACTGTCAATGCTGCCCTTACTTTGGTTATAGCCAGCGCTGATATTGCTGGCTTTACCGTTAGAACCAAAACCTAAGCCAATATTTCCGCCTTTGCTGCTATTACTGCTAGTCTCTGTATCCTGCAAGCTTTCTACATGGATCTGATTTACTTGTAGATTACCTCGGTCAGCGATAGAAACCTCACCGCCCTGAATATTCAGTTTGTCTATTGCACCTTCAGTACGATTCAGCACAACTTCACTATTTACGTGGGTGAGGCTTTCGTTTTGTGATTGGCTGGTTTGCTTGCCTATTGAAGCACTGCCGCCACCGCCATAGGTATAGCTCACACTTTGGCTATTGGTTTTACTATTGCTGTCCTGTTTACTATGCTCGACGCCTGCAGTCACATTGAGGTCTTTGCTGCCATCAAAGGTCGTGGTGCCTGTTGCATTCACTCGGCTGCCTTGGATATTGATGTCTTGGCCTTCTGATTTAAGCTGAAGGTTATTTAAATCTAAGTTGCTACCTTGCCATTGGCTTTGTTCTGTATTCGTGGTCGTCGTAGTTTCAATCCTTTCACCATTGGCACCAATAGTAAAGCCATAGGTTGCACTGCTTGCAGCCGCAGATGCGGCTGCTGCCCCTACAGCAATCTGTGCACTTGCCACATTGGCCGTTGCCATTGCGACATTGGCTTTGCTGTCATCTAAGGCTCCTTTGGTAATTCGACCCGCTGCATAGTCACGTTGTGCTTGGCTATAATCATCTTTAGCTTTAGATAAGGCTTTAGTTGCATCTGCAACAGCTTCTACCGCTAAGATTGCATCTAAATAGGCATTGCGAATGCCGACTTCTGTACTGATGGTTTCAGTATGAGTCTTTTCTTCTGTGGTGGTTTTATTTTCATAACCGCCTATGTTAAGATTTCCTCGACCATGATCAATGATCGTATCACCTGTCGCTGTGATATTTTGGCCGAGGATATCTACACCTTCTGCACCTTGAATTGTTAAATTTTCAGTATTGATATTGCCTGACTTATGCGTTGTGGCTGTAGTTTTAACGGTATTCTCTGCGTCTTCAAGTACAAAGCCGCCCACTCGAATGCTGTCTTTATTCAGCTTAACCCCAAGACCTTGTACCGTTTCTTTGCTGTTTGACGTAACAGTTTTGTGTTGTTCTTCTGCTGCATCGAGCGTGACTTTTTTGCCCGCTAAGACCGTGTTCTGTGCATCAATGTTGCTACTGGTCAGTGTCGTTTGACCTGCTGAACCCACATAGACATTATTGGCACCAAGATCGGTCCCTGTTTGTGTTCTTTGCTCAGTCCGTGTGCTCGATGATTCTCCGATCGTGATCTTCGGTGCTTTTAATCCCGGAGCTAAAGCCTCAATACCCGCTAAGCCAACAGCAGTCACTTTCATTAAGTCTTTGGCAATGCCACGATAACCTTTTTGGGTTTCATCCCATTGCTGATCATTGGTTTCTAATGTCGTCAGACTGACATTTTCGGGCAGGGCATTACCATCTTTGGATTTTAAACTGCCATCCGCTTGGCGTTCGAATTGTTTATTGCCAATATAAATATTGTCTTGAGCTTGTATATCATTGGCTTGCAGCTCGATATTTTTACCGGCATTGATATCAACATTTTTGCCAGCTTTGAGCTGTGTTTGTGCAACATCTTCGTCGATATATCCTGATTGACGGTTTTTAAATTGAATTGTATTTTTCTTGGCTGTTTCCGTGCTCTTTATATCAGTATCAATATCTGACAAAAGTTTTACATTGCCTTGGTTTGCCGTAATTTGAATGCTGTCTTTCGCACCAGCTTGCAGGTGCGTGGCTTGAATATCTCCTGTTTGGCTATTGATCAGGATATTGCCACCCGATTGGATGTCGGTTGCAATCGATTGACTGGTCGAAGATTGGATTTTTTTATCTGTTGTAGAGAAGCCACCTTTTTCTTGGGCTGCAAGCTGAGAACTGCGTTCATCTCGTCCATTTTCGATCAAGACATTTTGTCCAGCATCAATCACTACATTGCCCGACGTACTGTTCAAGGTGCTGGCTTTAATCTGAGTATTGGCACCACTTTGCAGGGAAATATTTCCTTTCGCCTGAATCTGCGTCCCTACATCTCGACTCGAAGCATTCAGAATCTGATCCTTGTCACCTGCTGAGCTTAAATCACTGCGACTGACATTCACCGTAGAAAGATTCAGGTCTTGTCCCGCTTGGATCGCAATGCTACCTTGGCTTTGTAGATCTGATGCAGTCAGATTGATATTATTCTTGGCATTGGCAACCAGCTGACCATCCGCATCTTGTACATACAGCCCAGCAACACGGCCAATGTTTTCAGCGCTAAATTCACTTAAACCGTGCTTATTTTCAGTTTTAATCGTCGTGGTGATGTTGTTAATGTCTCGGCCCGCATCAAGGGCAAGGATTTGATTGGCGGTCATTGTCCCACCAATATTATTGATATCGGTGTGTGCTGTCGCAAAGACATCTCGACCTTGTATTAAGCCACCCACGTTATTAATGTTATTGGCTTCAAGACTCACCAATTGGCGTCCAGCAATACTGCCTTGGTTGTTTAAATCCCCACTCAGTTTTAAATTGACCGTCTCGCCTGCAATCAAGGCACCTTTGTTGTTTAAGTCCCCCGACTGTACCGCAACATACACTTTCGGTACCAAGACTTGGATTTTTTCGCCATCAACGGTAATGGTTTCTGTCACCAGCCACACCATATCACTGGTCAATCGAGCAATCTGTGCTTCTGAGAGCTTCACTCCAACACTTAAATTAAGATCTTTGGCAGCACTTACCCCAGAATCCATCAAGGCTTTGAATTGATCCTCGAAGTTCGTATAACCATCTAAATAAACTTGACCCGTCAGTTGTGCAATTTGGTCATTGACCAGTTTTTGCTCGTAATAACCATCCCCTAAACGTTTTTGCATATTTTGTGGGTTGGTCGCGAACATTTGCAGCATGTAATCACTGCCTAACCAATTTTTATAATTGGTAAAGGCATCGCTGCTTTCAATCAAAGGGCGGTTATTATTTTCTTTATTAACGCTGTATAAGGATTGCAGCGGTAAGCTGAGTTCTGAGGTATCACCATTTAATGTGCCTTGGTGAGCACCATCATATTTCACCACATCAAGTTTTATTGGCGTTACGATATCAGCTGGATTATAGGGTTTAACACTGTTCCACTTACTTCGTTTACTTGTACCTAATGTATTCCAACCTACATAGTGATACTGTGATGTCCCCGTTTTAATCACACGATGCTCACCCTCAGCATCAATATTATTCACTTCATTTTGTTCAATATTAATGCCTTTCGTCGCTAGAATTTGGCTCTTGTCATTGGTCAGGCTTTGGCCTTTTAGCGTCAGTGTGCCACCTGAAATAATCTCCGCTGGTGCACTGGAATCCACATAGTGTTGGGTTTCGTACTGGTTGTAGATATATCGGGTATAGTCTTCATATTTTTGACCATCCAGATAAATGCTGTCATAACTGCCACGACCTGTAATATGCGATGAATCAAGAATTTCAGCGCTTCCAGCACCTTGATAAGCGGTCACATCTTTGCGGGTTTCTGGTATTTCTTTGACACTTGAACTGAAATGCAAATTTCGGTTGGTCAAAATATCCACGCCTAAGTACATATCACCCACGGATTGAATACGTGCACTGGCATTGTCTAATAATGCGGCAGAGCCTTCTGCCATATGGTTTGCATTGAGTTGTCCACCAACAGTCAGCGCACCTTCGCTGGCAATTAAGGCTTGTTCTCGGTTTTCAATTTTTCCGCCTGCAATATCTAAGCGTTGACGTGCCGCAATCGTGCCTGCTTTGACATCGCCATTGGTTTGCTGTTCTGCATTGAGAAGATGCGCGGCTTGCAGGGCAATATGGTCACCATAGATTTGACCTGTACCCACGTTTTGGATGCCTTGACTGGCATCAATACGAGTTAAACCTTGGCTATTAATGAGGCCGGTATTGTTGACGTTTTCAGCCTGAATGCGTTGATCGCCTAGACTTAATATCTTGCCATTATTGTTTAAATCTTTTGCTTGAAGATTTAAACTCGCTGGGGTGCTATCGACTTTATTTTCTGCAACTACTGCACCGCTATTTTGCAGCTCGCCATTGGCACTGATTTTAATATGCCCGGCTGAAGCAAACACTTGCCCTGCATTGTTAATCCCAACCCCTTGTTCGGTACTGATTAAACTGATTTTGCCCGCATACATTCCGCCTAAGTGACTGGTATCAATGGCAAACTGTGGCACAGTGCCTGCCAACCCCGAAGCCGCCTGTATCGCACCAGCCTGCGGATTAACTTCAATATCATTTTGTCCAGCAACCACCGTCAATTCTTTAGCCCAAATCCCCGCATTGATCTGTGCAGCACGGCTGAGTAACTGGGTATAGTCGGCTTTACTGGCATCCAAGCCCTGACCTGTGATGTTAATCACCCCGTCACGGACTTGATAACCTGTCACTTGTCCATTTTGAATATTCGGATTGGCGGTACTTAAAGTCACCCCACCTGCATTGATAAAACCGCCACCATCGACATTAATCCCAGCTTGGTTGGCAATGATCACATCTGCTTTACGTCCACCGACCTCTACATAGCCATTTAAGTGACTTGGATTGCTGCCGTTCACCTGATTAACAATGACTTTGGCTTCACCGCCTGCAAGCCACGGATTGGCTTGGATATAACCCCCAAGCTGCGTTTGAGTATTTTGGCGGCTGTTATTTAAAATGACACCGTTCTGATTCACATCAAATTGCTGGTAGTGATTCACCGATACCCCAGCTTTGCTTGGGGTTTGAATATTCACCTGCGTTGTGCCATTGGCACTGTTCAATATCGTTGGACGCTGATTGCCTGCCGCATTCGAGTCTGCAACAACATTGCTGTGCGATACACCAATAGATGCATTGATCAGGGCAGTGCCTGTAATCAGCATCAATGAAAATGAAAGAACTTTTAAAGCTAAACTTTTTTCAGAAGCAACGACTGGTGTTTCAAGATCAACCGCTTTATTATTCTGTGTTGAGGCTTGTCCTGCAGCTGCGACATTTTCTGCAACAGCAATCATTTCACCACGGGTTTGACTAAAAATCGTTTTATAGCAGTTCTTATTCATTTTTCAATTACCAATGTGTCTTTATTTGGGAGATTTTTTCGCTTTAATACTACGAGCTCATTTTTTAGTTTGTACTTTTCTTTAGATCAGAATGAATAACTGGCACTAAAACCATAATTCAAATCATAATTTTGGAAATATTCAGGCTTCTTGATTGGTTTACCGATAAATATATCGTAGTAAAAAGTGCCACCCACCTTAAATTGACCACGTAGCCCCATCGCACCACCCACAAGGGTTTTACCTAAAAGCCATTGGGCAGATTGACCATCAACATGCCCAGCATCCAAGGCCATATAGAATTGATGTGCGGGAAAAATAGACATGGCTAAATCATTGCGCCAGTAGAAGCCACGGTCTGCTGCTAGGGTTAGGTCACCATCAAAACCGCGTACTGTATACCTTCCACCAATGGAAAGCCGGTCTTGGATGGTCAGCGGGGTGTCATTGTATTGCGCTCTAAAGGCACTTGAGTAGCTATATTGCTGGTTCTCAAATTGGAACGGAACATTCAGATTGGCATCTAGCGTCCAGATCTTCATCCGTGATGTACCTTCGTTCAGCGCTTCCTCAACTGCTGGTAATGAATCGAATGCACCTGTGCCTCGCTTATACCCTAGACTCAAATCCAGCACTGCAAATTGAATATATTCACGATGATCAAGGTTTAACTGCCAACCCGCAACATCTCTGCGCTGTATGGTCAGTTCGGCATCATCAATATAGCTTTTAGATTCTCGATGCCAGCCTTTCAAGGTCGCTGAGGTTTTACGCTTGGCATCCCGATAAAGCAATCGGGTCAAGCCTAAGTCTTGAGTCTGACTTTCTCCATTATAGTTATAGACATTATTGGTGCCTGCAACAGCTTGGTCATAATTGTATCGACTCGCATTGGCGCTGATCAGCCAGTTTTTATAAGGGACTGAATAATGAAGGGCATAGTTATGGGTTCCGCTCTTCACAGTGGTTCCATTTTGATCCGTAATCTCTTGCTGATCTGCTAAGTTACGGCCCATGGTGACGTAAAATAAGTCACTTCTAAATAAAGGGTTATCGACTGAAACGGTGATGTTACCTTGGTATTTACCGGTTTGACGACTACCGGCATCATCAGCACTTAAGGTCACGCGAATTGGAATTTTTCGCTGTTTCCATTTGACGATAACATCACTTTGATTGGGCGCATCTGCAGGAATAATTTGAATATCAGCTTCCGCTGTAGGCAGTCTTTTTAAGTTTTCTAAGCCTTGCTCTAAGTCACGTAAATTGAGAATATCGCCACTCTTCATTGGAAAGATATTTTTGGCATATTGAATTCGGCCTGCTCGGGTATTTTCCTCATCACTTAAATCGAGTTTGATTTCTCGAACTAATCCCGGAATGACGGTGAGTTTTAATACGCCTGTACTTAAGTTTTGAGGTGCAGCCAATATTCGTGTCGTAGTAAAGCCTCGGCCAATGATGATGTTCTGCGTTTGCGTCATCAACAGATTAATTCGCTGCTCACCCATGCATAAACCTGGAGTAAAACTTAAATCTTTTAACGCTTGTTGCACATATTGATCAAAATGCTTACTCATTTCGCCATCAAGTTCAACTGTCTTGATTTCAAAACAATTCTGATCTTCAAGGTCGGTAAGTTGTACAGCTTCTTTTTTTTGGATGACATCTAAATTAACATCACGTTCTGGTTGTATAATTTTTTCTAGTTCTGCTTGGCGCTGCTGGTTTCGAATCAAACCATCTATCGCTGGATCAAATGTTTCTGCAAATGCAAAAGGAGTAACAACAAAACCACCCAAAGTAAGCAAAATACTTTTTAATACTATATTTTTTTTGAACATAAATTTATTGCATGTTAAATTTTGCGCAGAAATTAACAAATAATGACCAAATATTCAATGGTATTTTATTTTTCAATTTCTCCCATTAGATTGTACCCCTCAATAGACACTTAACTTTCATTCTGCAGGACACCTTCACTTGCCACATGTGTCGTTGATAGCCAATCTGACCATTGTTCTTGATATAACTGTACCATATGAGCACTTGGCTGTTTTTTCGTAAGCGTCCGCTGAACACACCTTATGAATTCATCCTATAAGCCTTAATTTAGTCCCCACTTAAAAACAAGTGGGGACTTAAATTTATGACGACAAATAATCAGACATCCATCGCATCTCTAGCGAAAAAACGAAGAACATACAGTGCTGAATTTAAACAGCAGATCGTTCAGGCTTGTAAAGCACCTGACGTTTCAATTGCTTCGGTCGCTTTGCAACATGGATTGAATGCAAATCTTGTATCCAAATGGATTCGCTTATTTGATGGTAAACCAAAGAATGATCGCTCACCACCACCGAATAAACCTGCATTTATTGCCTTATCCTGCTCTGCACCATTAGATCCTATTTCTACTAATATGTTAACGGTTCAAATTGCTTTACCTCACTCAAAAGCAGAAATTGGCTTTGTGATACGGGTCTGATTTTTCTTGATAAGCTGTGGCTCAAATTTACCCTCACGATCTCTAGGGGTATCTAGTTCAAACTCACCATCATCAGTCAGTAGACGCTTCGTTGTGTAACCATTGCGAGCATTTTTACCTGTTCGTGGACTATTCTTTTCGTAACCTAAATGGTCGGTGAGTTCCGCATTAAGGGCAGTTTCAACAGTCAATTTCTTTAAAGCCCGACTAAAATTATTGAGATCGAGTTCGGTTTTTAGGTTCTTGGCTAACTCTTTAGCGAGTGCCAACATTGCTTCATCTTTCATGGTAAACACCTTTTGTTTGACCCCAACAACGTTGGGGGAGTTTAAGCGTTTACATAGTTTTATTTACAGTCTCAACAAATCCGAAAACAAGGCATCACCATTGCTCATCTAAGGAGTAGACCCAGATACGATATTAGGCATATTTAGGTTTTTTGTCGTGTACAGAGTCAAAAAAGATAGAATCTGGATTTTTATTACATTTACTATCCGTATACTTCAACAGCAGCTTTGAATGTTTCACTTAACCTTAAACTTTTTTTAAAATTAAATATATTTACATATACGTTCTAAAATTTGATATAATTTATTAAAACTTTAGATTCCAAGTGTAAATAATGAGAAGCGCTAATATTCGACGTGATGGCTACTTAAAATTTCTGAATACATGGCAAGACCGTGATGTCATTAAAGTACTTTCAGGTGTGCGTCGCTCTGGAAAATCCACCTTATTGGCAATGTTTCAACAAATCCTAAAAGCACAGGGTGTACAAGCCGAAAACATCATTGCCATCAACTTCGAATTTATGGAATTTGAAGAACTCACCGATTACCGTAAACTACATGATTATGTATTGTCCAAAGTTGATAAAAGTAAAAAAAACTATGTTTTCTTAGATGAAATACAACATGTTACAAATTTTGAGAAAGTAGTCGACTCTTTATATGTTCGGGATTATATCGATTTATATATTACAGGCTCAAATGCATTCTTTCTAAGTGGAGAACTTGCGACTTTACTTACAGGACGCTATATCGAGCAACATGTTCTACCTCTGTCATTCCAAGAATTTAAACAGTGGCATATTGAAAATAATCCGATCATCCAACAATTATCAAATCGTGATTTGTATGCCATGTATACGCGCAGTAGTTTCCCTTATACGCTTGCCATGACTAGCCAGCAGGAAACTTATGATTACTTGCAAGCAGTCTATGCCAGTGTAATGTTTAAAGATGTTATTCCCCGTTTGAATACTGCCGATATTAACTCTCTCGAGCGTGTCGCAAGATATTTGGCAAGCGTGACAGGCTCACCTATTTCCATCAATAAAATTAAAAATACCTTTGTTTCAAGTGGGGTTAAAATTTCATTTGAAACAGTAAAACGCTATATTCAGGGCTTACAGGACAGTTTGTTATTTTATAGTGCCGCACAATTTAAAGTACGCGGGCGTGAGTTATTACAATCCTCTGAAAAATACTATTTAGTTGATGTCGGATTGCGCCGGATTATGTTGCCTGATGCTAATGCTGATCAAGGTCATATCTTAGAAAATGTGATTTATCTTGAGCTTGTCAGACGAGGTTATACGGTCTATGTAGGGCGGGTTGATGAATATGAAATTGATTTTGTTGCTGTCGATACTTTACAGAATTTAACTTATTATCAGGTGGCATTAGAAACGCTCAATGAGGAGACACTCAGCCGAGAGTTACGTCCATTACAGAAAATTTCTGATTCGTATCCCAAGTATTTGCTTACCTTAGACACGATAGGGACTGAAGCGAATTATAATGGTATTGTAAAAATGAGTGCTCTCGATTGGTTGCTATCTGAAAATAAGTAAAGTTGAGGGTAGACATGGATACACTTATTTATTAATTAAAACTCAAAGACTTTTCAGCATTAACCAAGAGTGTGATCAAGCATAATTTCTGCTCCATTTGTGATGGATTGATTTACCTCGACTCGATTTCTATCTGATTAAGATGTATGGTCCGCTTGCATCATGTGAGGACAGGAAAAGGCGAAACGGCTACTTTTTGCATGTGATTAGATAGTTACGGCTGTTATAATCCGTTACTTAACGGGGGATTAATATGTTTAAAAATTTATTACTGAGTTTATTTGTGGCTGTTCCACGGCTTTGTTGCATAAAGATTTTGTAAGCTTCTGATTTAAATAGGTTTGTATGAATTTCAACCTAAAAATTAATGAACAAAATCAGTTGGTTATGTATTTATGCAACAAAGCCTATGTTAGAATATTTTTTTATCGATAGTCCAACATTAAAATTTCGTCTATCTGCGGGCTCAAAGAAACGATTATTACTATCATTGACAATCACGGAACCCACATAGTTTCGATCTAATAAATTATCTAGTCGTGCATAAGTATTTACTTTCCAGTCTTTATTGACCCACAAATAGCCAACATTTGCCGCAACGACCGTATAACTTGGTGCAGTATCAGAGTTGATATCATCGACATAAATCTTGTCCATATAACGTGCTTCTAAGCCTGCCTGAAATCCCTGCTCAGGTTGCCATGCCAAGCCTACAAAAGCTTGATTCTTGGCAATACCTGGAATATATGTTCCTTTTTGTATCAGCGGTTTGGTTGTGGTCGCTGGAATATCAGCATCAAAAGTCGCATCTAAATAACTATAACTGGTTCGAATATTGAGTGCTTGCCAGAGCTGTTTTTGCCACGATAACTCTAAGCCTTCACGTAAGGTTTTTTCTGCATTACGAAATGTGCTTCGCCCGCCATTGGCATCGTCAGGCACAATGTCATTTTTAGTTTCAGTATGAAATACAGCAAAAGTAAATAACCCTAAGGTATTCTGCGATTTTAAGCCAAGTTCTACGGTATCACTGGTCGCAGGTTTTAAATTAAAGTTAATGCCTGAAGTCCCTACTGTAAGATAGGCCATCTCGGTAAAGGTTGGTGTTTCGAAGCCTTTGCCATAGCTAGCATAAGTATAAAGCTCAGGTAATATATCCCAGCCTAAAGCGACAGTTGGAAGTAACTTTTGATAATCTGTTGAACCACTGTCATCACCATTGCCTGTGGTTTAGTCATGGTGCTGAAGCTATTTCTGATGTCTTAATTCTATTACCTGCAACACAGTACATTTAAGTTGATGATGCTACTAGCAATGTTTTAACTATTGGAAAATATTACAGTAATTTAAATTATTTGGGGGAATTTTCAATAAACATAAATTTCGACACGTCACATTGTGTCGTTAGTAAGTAGGATGATTCAATCACTTCAAACTTAGCATTGGTATAACCCTGCCCTATGAGACAGCTTCATAATAAGGCTGCTTATATCTAGAATACTGTGGCAGTTTAAAGTTTTATTTTAATTTTACCTCAAACCACATTTGATAAATAATGAAGAAAACCTAGATATAACCCCCACAAACTACTGATATTTTTAATTTGCTAAAATTTTACATTGATCATATTTCATTCATGTAATTGTCATTTTTGCTTCTTATGATGAAGCTTTTTAAACATGATGCTTCAAAAAAATGAAAAAAAAACCACTAACCTTAGCTTTATTAGCTTCGACAATTTTATTAACCGCATGTACTGATGATGGGGACAATGGTCAAAATGGATTGAATAGTTTGATTCAACAGACGCCTTTAGTACTTGGAAATGATGATTGCTGGAGTGCTGGAACACGTATTGAAAGTGGTTTGGATAAAAATCAAAATGGTGAGTTGGATGCGAATGAAATCCAGCAAAGCTCCATCCAGTGTGGTCCAAACTTATTTGCCCAAGGGGTTGCATTGCCTTACCAAAACTTAACAAGCTTTAAGGCGAATGGAACAACTATTGCGAGTGCATTTACACTTCGACAGGGTGGCTTTGGCTCTGATGTTGCTGCCCATCCTACGAACAATAAACAATTTTACGCAATCACAGATCGTGGCCCAAATGCTGACTATAATGATGGCGTGAATGGTGCTGGTAAGATTTTTCCAATGCCAGACTATATACCTAAAATTGGGTTGTTTGAGGTACAAGATGATGGCTCAATCAAACTCATCAAAACGATTTTATTAAAAGATCGTGATGGAAATAATATTAGTGGATTACCGAATACTGCTGCACTAGGTGGTACAGGCGAAACACCTTACGATATTCATGGCAAGGTCATCGCTAAAGATCCATCAAAGCCTTATGACCCAATAACGAACCCTATCAAACTTGATGATTACGGTCTCGATTCTGAAGGTTTGGCAGCATTGAATGATGGTACATTCTGGGTGAGTGATGAATATGGTCCTCACATTGTGCACTATGATGCC
This sequence comes from Acinetobacter sp. YH12236, assembly GCF_013417645.1. Lineage (NCBI taxonomy): Bacteria > Pseudomonadati > Pseudomonadota > Gammaproteobacteria > Moraxellales > Moraxellaceae > Acinetobacter > Acinetobacter sp. YH12236. The sequence goes on along the minus strand of NZ_VPDM01000024.1, from coordinate 41,719 downwards.
AATGGAAAAGAAATTGGTCGTATTAATCCTTTTGTAAATGATGTGCGCAATACCTTCACTTTACCGCAAGAATTTAGTTATCGTCGTGCCAACCGTGGTATGGAAGGTTTAACTATTACACCTGACCAAAAAACATTGGTTGGGATTATGCAATCGACAATGGACTTACCGACTAAAGCTGTTAATAAATCAACCTTAACACGTATTGTGACGATCAATCTTGAAACAGGAAAAGTTGCTCAGTATCTCTATCGTCAAGAAATTGATGCTAACTCAAACTCAGCTATTATTGCGATTAATGATCATGAGTTTTTAGTACTGGAACGTGATGGCAAATTCCTTAAAGACGATCCGAATATCATGAAACATGTTTATCGTATTGATCTGAAGGATGCTACCAATTTGGAGGATATCGCAACTCAGGGCGATCTAGTGCAAGATCCTAAACTTGGTTTAACGATTGCAGGTAAAACCCTCGAGCAATATTTCATCAATAACGATAAAAAATGGGAAGCATTACAAGCACTAAATATTCAGCCAGTAAGTAAAACATTGGTATTGGATATGGGTAAACGTGTAAGTTATGCGCATGACAAAATGGAAGGTCTATGGTTGATTAACCGACAAACTCTTGGCATTGTGAATGATGATGACATGGGTCTTTGGACAACCAATGGTTTAGAGCAAAAGTATTTGGATAATGTGGGCATGCGTGTCGATACACCTACCTTATATATTGCCGATAAGTTAAATCTTTTCAACCCATAACAATGAATGAAGCCCAAAAGCTAAAACTTTTGGGCTTTTTAAATTCAACTTTTGTCTAGAGAGAAAAATGAGAATAACTCAATCGGCTTTGATAACTTTCTTGGCAATTACAGTGCTACCATCGCTGAGCTATGCATCTCCCAAAGCCACATCTCGCGAATACAAAGTACTATTAGATCCCATAAATTTTAATTATGGAAATGAAGCAAGCAGCATAAATAGCTATTTTTCAGCGGTGAAAAATGCGATTGAAAATAAAATCAGTCGTGACGTAACTGGTGCTATGATCTTTGATACACAAAGAGAAATCCGCTTTTACGATACTCAAGGAAGCTGTACTTTAAAAAATATGGGATACAGCTTCAGAGAGCGTAATGAAAATGGTACAAAAGAAGTAACTTTAAAGTATCGTGGATATGACCATTATATTGCTGACTTCAAAGATTTGACTAGCAATGTATCAGGCGCAAAAACTAAGCTAGAAGATGACATTACTCGTAAAGATAACTTGAGTTTCCTTGTAGTTGCAAGCAAGTCAACAACCGTACCAACCTCGCGAACCATTAACGATTTTGAGGATATCAATATTCTATTTACTGGCTTCAAAAATGACTATAATTTTAATAATAGTCTAGCCCTGAATCAAGTTGGTGGTCTAACTATCTATGAACGAAAATATAGTGGTGCAACGATTGATTTAGGTGAATTCGATGCAGATTTAGAGTTAAGTTTATGGTATACCCTATTGCCTTACGGTAGTCTAAAACCTGTTTTAGCAGAAATTTCGTTTAAATATTCAGATCCCAATGCGAATTTCACAAGAAAAGTAGTTGATCGTGCTGCTTTAAGCTTCAGTGCTTTAAAAGGTTTAACCCAATATAATGCACCAACTTCGACAGCAACAAAGACTCAGTTTGTGTACCAATATCAATCAAATTTCTGCAATTAGCCTTCATACACATCTAGAAAATTTAACCTGATAGAAACAATAAAAAATGGGTAACTGTCAGATCAGGTTTGAGATACAAGTTATCCTTCTCTGCCCCAATTTCAAGCCCAATATTTAAAGCTTGGGCTGTTCTAAACACATTAATCACACAGCCTAAACCGAGTGAATAAATCGGCTGTCTTAATAGAACAACAACAGCACCTAGAATATGCTCAACTTCAGCCACAGTTTCAGGCTCGTATAGGTATTTTCCGTTCGCTTCTACGTGATTGTCAGTTTAGGACGCAAACTGGGGCTCATCCCGCCTGCACGTCCAACGCACAGCTTGGGGTATGAAGAATCACTCTATTGGTTCAGAGTATTGGCCTTCTTCGATGGCAAACGCAGCCGCATGTCGAAAAGGCCCATCAGGCGAAAATAGCAAGCCCCCCATTTGATCACTTACCGTGGCAGTTGGGACAATGGGGCAACACTTGATATGCCGAGCTTAAGAGGGTGAATAAGAGGGATGTGAACCGCCCCAAGGAATGGGGCAATTGGGGATGCGGTAACAACTCCTAACCGCATCAAGAATACCAAACTTGCAAAAGTCCCAAATTGGGACTAATATCTATTTATGAGAATTATCGCACTATCAACCTTAAAAACATTTTGGGAAGACAGCTCAGAATACATTGACGCTAAAGAGCCAACGTTAGCTTGGTATAGGCATGCATTAAACGCTGATTGGGGAGCACCGGCGGATGTGAAACAGGACTTTAGAAATGCCAGCATCCTCAAAGATGGGCGTGTCGTGTTTAACATTGCCGGTAATAAATACCGGTTAGTTGCTTGGATCAATTATGCGTACAAAGTGGTTTACATACGGTTTATCGGCAGCCATGCGCAATACGATAAAATTGATGTACAAACGATTTGAAGCCAAAAGGTAGTAACAAGAGGTAAATATAATGGACATCAGACCTATTAAAACAGATGCCGACTACCGCGCGGCATTAAACGACATCGAAAACCTAATGATGGCGGAGCCTGATACCGTCGAAGGCGAAAAGCTGGACATTTTGGTTACGTTAGTCGAGGCCTACGAAGCAAAGCATTTTCCAATGGATTTGCCAGACCCTGTTGAGGCAATAAAGTTTGAGATGGAGCGCAAAGGCTTAACCGTTAAAGATCTTGAACCCATGATAGGTAAAAGCAATCGTGTTTATGAAATCCTAAACCATAAGCGATCACTCACGCTAAAAATGATTTGGAAACTTCATGAAGGGTTAGGTATTCCAGCAGAGTCGCTGATCAAGCCACCGCAAGTTCGCGCTTTATAGTGCTGCGAATCAAAATTAGTTTGTTATGAATGACGCTCGCTACCCAAACATTTCTGCTATTGATAACAGGCTAGCTGAGCTTGAAAATGAAAAGCAGCAGCTTCTCGCATTAAGAGAGGCTTTGCGTAGCGCTCAAATCGAGCGTTCAGTACAGACATTCACGCCAGAACAAAAGGTCGCCTTATTCAGACAACGATTTCGTGGAAGAGAGGATATCTTTGCCAATCGTTGGCAAAATCAACAGGGGCGCAGTGGCTATTCCGTAGCCTGTGATAATGAGTGGGTAAGCGGGCTATGCAACAAACCCCGCATTAAATGCCAAGACTGTTCACACCGAAAGTTTAGCGAATTAAACGAGCACATTATTTACAGGCACCTTGCCGGTCATCAAGTGGTAGGTCTGTATCCACTACTTAAAGATAATTCGTGCTATTTGTTGGCAGCCGATTTTGACAAAGGCTGTTGGCAAGAAGAAGTCAAAGCAATGTCTAAAGTGTGCCAAGCGTTTGATATTCCGCACGCGATAGAAATCTCGCGTTCTGGCAACGGGGCTCACTTATGGATATTTTTTGAAACCAATATCCCAGCGAACCATGCTCGGGCACTGGGTTTCGCTTTGCTTGATAAAGCCATGGAAATATTTCCAAATCTATCGTTTGACTCCTATGACAGGCTCTTTCCTAACCAAGATGTACTTCCTGAAGGCGGGTTTGGCAATCTCATTGCGTTACCACTTCAAAAGGAGGCTCGCCTTTCAGGTCGTAGTTGCTTTGTTGACAGTGACCTGAATGCCATCGATGATCAATGGCGGTACCTTGCTGAGCTTAAAACGCTCACTCAGTCGAGTATTGACCAACTCATAACAACTATTTCACCCAACACCCTATTACTGTCCGAGCAAGGGCTAACAGACAACCGCCCTCCTTGGGAAATCACAGCCAAAGCCGCACCAATAAAATTAGAGTCTTTGCCGAAAAACGTGACCATTACCTTGGCCAACCATATCTACTTTTTGATGAGCGAGTTACCTGGGCCATTACTGGCCGGACTAAAGCGATTAGCTAGTTTTTCTAATCCTGTGTTTTTTAAAACACAAGCGTTGCGCTTTTCAACCCATGGCATTCCGAGGTTTATTTCCTGTGCTCGTATTGAAAACGGTTATCTAGCACTACCGCGAGGCTGCCTCGATGATGCGATTGCTTTGCTACAAGAGCAAAACATTTCGCCACTATTTGACGATAAGCGTGAAATTGGTAAACCATTATTAAAGCTTACCCCTGAGTTCACTTTGCGAAAGAACCAGCGTGACGCAGTGGCCGCAATATCTAAACATGACTTCGGTATTTTGCATGCGCCAACTGCATTTGGAAAAACGGTTACTGCCATTGCTATGATCGTAAAACGCAAAGTAAATACCCTCATACTGGTTCATAGCCGACAACTGCTCGACAATGGCAAGAGCGCTTACGCACGTTCCTACCCGAAGTAACCATTGGCAGTATAGGCGGAGGTAAAAGAAAGCCGAGTGGCATTATCGACATAGCCACCTACCAAAGTTTGGTTAATAAAAAAGACAATTCCATCACTCCTCTCATTCAAGACTACGGCCATATTATTGTTGACGAATGCCACCACCTATCTGCACCAAGGTTTGAAATGGTACTCAACGAGGTAAGAGCAAAATATGTATTGGGCCTTACAGCAACACCAGAGCGACAAGATGGTCATCAAAAGATCATTTTTATGGCGGCAGGGCCTATTCGCTACAAAGTGAAACAAAGCCCTGATGAGCAATTTACTCAAACCGTGATGATTCATCAGCTCTACGATGTACCAGCAGCAGAGCTTATAAAAACAGATGAGCGCCCCAAAATAAGCGATGCCTACCGCTGGCTCGTCAATAATGAGCAGCGCACTTCAAAAATCGTCTCAGACGCCTACGAGTGTGTTCAAAATGGCGGACACCCGTTAGTCCTTACAGAGCGTAGAGAGCACGCAGAATCCATACACTCACGACTTACCGAAATGGGTATAAGCACTGTCGTACTTAAAGGCGCCATGAAAGCTGCGGAACGCAAGAACGCTGACAATCATCTGCAATCGGCTCAAGTCGTCGTCGCAACAGGAAAATATGTAGGCGAAGGGTTTGACCTACCAAGACTGGATACGTTGTTTTTGGCCATGCCCATCTCATGGAAAGGAACATTGGCTCAATATGCCGGTCGTATTCATCGTGAATCGGAAGGCAAAACACAAGTCACTATTCACGACTATGTGGACTGCACTCTCCCTATGCTGCAACGCATGTTTAAAAAACGCGAGAAAAGCTACAAGGCTATGAGGTACGCCCTTGAGTACATTGATGACAACAGTAACAAGCAACCTTCATTGAAATTAGAAAACATCCCTTCACCAAATACCAAGCCAAAATAAACAGCAGCACTTCATTAAACACTTCCCCATGCCTTTACCCCCATACGCCAAAACTGAGCTAAATCAGCTGTGGTTTGTGCTCCACAATTGGAAATAAATTCAGCAATCTCTAAGTAGCTGGCACCTTGAGATTGTTCACCATCATAGTATTGAAGCTGTGTCATGGCCGACGAAAAATGCAGCCGCTTGTCACCGTCGCGGTCAAACCGTTTTGTTAAGAAGGTATGGTGCTGTGACGAAAATTGCCTCATCTCACTTGGAAACATGTCAACACCTGCCGCTAACGCCAATTCATAACAGACCATCTCCCACGCGCCCACATCATGGGTATCGTTTAAATTGGGAAACTTAGCAATCCACAAGTGGTCTTGTTCATCTGTGACACAAGCTTTGGGCCTTGCACCACCTAATGATGAGCCTGGAGAAATCAGCATTTTCAACCAGCGGTAATACTCGTCACTGTCGATGTTATCGTCTTTTTCAATCTGCATTGCTGCATGCTCTAGCTCTCGCAAAGAAGCCATTGGCGGCGCAGCAAATTCAGAATTGTCGTCCAAAAAAGCATTCGAGCCTGTTCGCTTAAATCGAATACCACCCATCCGGTAAGAGTCATTTACGCCCAGCAGGTAATCCAATTCGTTTAATCGACTTGTTGCTCGAATGCCTTTGCGCGCCTCAATCGCCGCACGCCGCTGCATTAAAATACGCCCCCATCTATCAGGCGATGAATCAAGAAATGCGCGGAAGCTTTTATCGACTTCATCGTTTTAGAGTACACCGGAGTGGAGGGTCAGGATGGGATCAATTTGCAAGCGATAGGCTGAGGTTAAAAATGCTTTATCGTAGGCAAAACTAAACACGCCACCTCGGCTTGAATCGCTGTAAGAAAGCAGCCCTATTAGCAAAGGTGCTTCAATTGGCTGCCAGTCGGCATAGACTTCAACGATTTCACGGCTCATCTTGAACCTTCCAGCAATTTTATGTTTTGCAGCTTGATACCCACTTCATCATGGGCGGCCATTTCTGCAAAGTTGCTTTCCATGCCAAGAACGGCCATCACCTTTAAGTAAGTGCCTATGGCAACGCCCGGATCACCGGCTAAGACTTAATTCACGGTTTTATGATCAAAACCAGTACGTTCACACAGTAGCTTTTTGGTAAAACCACGTCTTTTCATCGCCAACAGCAAGTCTTCACCAAACTGCGTCAGGATTTTACGCTGCTTTGGAAACAATATATTGTGTAAGTCACGCTTAGCCATATCACCAACCAAAGGGACTATATTCCCACTTTACTCAATATAATTGGATTTATATCCTACTTTTAGGTTTAGCTTGCGCGTTGGCCAAGGCGATGATGTGAATCCCTGAATGCCAAAGGTCATCAAATTACACTTTTATGCGCATAAAAATGTAAAATTCCGCACTTTTCTGCGCGTAAAAGTGTAGGCTGAGTTATACTACAGGCAGTTAACAGTCTTAATTGGCGGGAAATGACAATGCAGCGCAACTTACTAAACGCCCTAATAACATGGAAAAATCAACCGGTGCGCAAGCCATTATTGATCGATGGTGCAAGACAAACAGGTAAAACCTATCTGCTACAAGAGTTATTTGGGAATACCTTTGCCAACATCCTTCGTATCGACTTCCTTGAAAACCCTGCCTACAAAGAAGCGTTCGATGGCTCTCTGTCACCTGACGAGCTAGTAATGAATATTGAGTTGTTAACCAACCAAGCGTTCAACCCAGAAACCGATCTGCTGATATTAGATGAAATTGGCGAATGTGAACGTGCCGTTACCTCACTAAAGTACTTTGCTGAAAAAGCACCGTCCTATTTTGTCGCTGCCAGCGGCTCGAATATTGGTTTGCTCAACACCTTCCCTGTGGGCAAGGTAGAACAATACAATTTACGACCACTGACCTTCCAAGAATTTATTTACGCATCCAACGAGCAAGCGCTGATCAAAGCGTTTGATAGTCAAGCAAGCACACCGGCAGTACACACCAAATTGATGGACAAACTCACTGACTACTTTTTTACTGGTGGTATGCCGGAAGCCGTTTCTGCTTGGTATCAGTATAAGGATTCAAGCATTCTAGAGCGTGTTGAAAAAGTCACAAAAATTCATGCCGATTTAGTGGAAGGTTATCGCCGCGATTTTGGTAAGTACGCGGGCAAGGTCGACACCACACTGATTGAATCGGTATTTAATAGCATTCCAGCCCAGCTATCACTTGTCAGCGATGAGTCGGTTAAACGCTTTAAATTTAAGCATGTGCATGAGCGTAAATCTCGTTATAGCGATTTTGAAACCGCGATCCATTGGCTTAACTGCTGCCGCCTAGCTTTGCCAAACTACCCTATTGAAGGATTGCCGAAATCTCCGTTAGCGGCCTATAAAAAAGAAAATATGGTGAAACTGTTTTTGTTTGATGTGGGTCTGCTTAATCATATGCTCGGCAGCAGTTATAAAGAAATTAAGCAACAAAACTATGAATACAAAGGTTATGTGGCTGAAAACTTTGTGCAACAAGAGCTCACTGCCATTGGCGTTGACCCAAGCTATTCATGGAATGACGCCCGTGCCGAAATCGAATTTATTTTGGCGACCGATGAAGGCGATATCGTCCCTGTGGAGGTCAAAAGTGGTAAACGTACAAGAGCAAAATCGTTGGCATCCTACGTTGAAAAATGTACTCCAAGTAAAACCTTTAAGTTAACGGGTACACAAGGCTCATCCGCATTAGAGCAAACCAATATCGTGATGCCTTTGTATTTCACGCAGTATTTACCACAGAGATGGTAAAAGCGCGTTACTTAGACCCCGAGGTCTACACAAAGTGACTTCATAGGTAACAATTTGTAGACCTTTGGTGGGCTTACAACCTTTCAACCAACCCTCAATCGGTTTTTTGCTAACGTCATTTGGCCAGCCTATCGCCTCATCGTTTAAAGCAAATCACTCAAGCGATTTAACAGTGCTTTACGGCTATTATTCGCCACAACAAAGCGCTTAAAACGTTGTTCAAACGCCGCTTCATCAGCTTTGAACTGATAGGCCTCAAACAGCTGATGCAGATAGCGTGATGCCGCATCGTAACCACTGGCGCAAGTTCGATCCGCTTGCTCTTGTGATTGCTGCCAGTAGTGCTCACGTTGATTGTAGATATACGTCAACGCTTTTTCTTTTTCCGCTTTTTCGATAGCTAATTTTTTTGCGAGTGCTGCGGCTTGCTCTTGCTGTAATTGACTTTGCGCTTGCTCAATGAAAGGAGAAATGACGGCGGAAGTTAACCAGTATTGATAGATCTCGTCTGTGTTGACAGGTTCTTTTCGCGTCAGCGCTAAGGCTTGGTGACGGGTTAGCTGGCCTTGCTCAAACAACGTGCGTAATAGCGTGTCTTTCTCTGCTTGCGAGAGATTATGGATCCACGCATCAAGCGTAAGCTGAGTTTGTTTGGCTTGGTGACTGGGTTGTTCGCTCAGCACCATGGCGAGCGCCTTAACCAATGCTAAGGGAATATCATACAGCGCAGCAAACGACTGCTCCTCTTCCCTGAGGTGCTCAAAATCGAATTGAATTAACGGCACTCGCTCAACGCCATCATTAAAATCAAACGCTTTGAGCCACATTAAGTACACAAGGCGCCAATCCCCTTGCATTAACCCGCCGCGTAAAGCGGCTAAATGCTGGAAAAAGTCGTCAGCATGCTCATCGTCAAAATACTCATCACACTCCTCAAGGGAAAAAATCAGCAACTGCCACTCATCGTTTTCGTGAACATGAAGTCCATCACTTGAAAAGCCAAGTAACGCATCTGGAAGCGTTCCTGCTGGTAGCTTGATGTATACATCGATTGAGCCCCAATCGGCATAGTAAAAACCGATATCAAAGTATTTTAACATCAGCTCAAAAGGCTCGGCCTTTAGATCACTGTAGGTGTAATACACCTGAAAGGCCGTAGCGCTGATCTCGGCACGGCTTGAAATGGCTCTGAGTGCTTGACGTGCTTTAGCATCTAAATACCCATCCAGACGCTCAAATTTATAGTATTGAAATTCGCTCACGGTGACCTTGCTATTTATTTATTGTGAATTGAAAAGTTTGTTTTAACAAAGGCTGTACCTGAATCACTCTGGCGACTTGTTCAGCGTTTATATAACGTCTTGGGTCAATCGTTACAAATCCCCAAAACTGCAAAAATCGCTCAATAAATCGTGATTCGATGAGCATACTTAAGTTTCTTTCTGGCGAGAAGTAATCATCCGTAGGGAATACCAGCAATAGATTAGGGAAAGCTGTCATCACCTCTTTCACAAGCTGCTCCACACTGTTGTGGCTTTGAATACGCCACAGCATAAACAACCAAAAAGTGCGCAAGTCGACATCGTATTCGAAACTGTCCAAATAACCCCAGTTATATTTGCTGATAGCGGCCTCTAACATAGGTTTGAAAAAGGCCTGTATGCCTAGCGCTTGATACTGCTTTTGCGCTGATTTTTTTACATGGTAGCGGCCACTGCGCCGATAAATAATACCGCTAATTTCGGCAAGCACTCGGGTGTAGTGCAAGGCATTAAATTTGTCTTCATTGCTGCCCGAAAACTCGCTGATGCTTATACTACGTTCTAATTGAGCAACGGCAAACTCAGGCAATAACTCACTGGCCTGTTTAACCAACTTAGCCGGTAAGTTGCCTTTACTCGTGGCTTTGAAGGAGCCTTCTTGCGCCATGGCCTCATCAAGAATGAGGGCTAGATAACGCATTATTGGGCTGGCAGAAAGAGAGTCGGGAGTGCAAATTGTCACCCACTTTAATTCATCAAAAGGCGCATAAAGCCAATTGGCCATTTGCGTTGGCGTTACGCCACAAAAATCGGGATGAGGTTGATGATTGCGTTCTTGCACTTTGTGCTGCAAAGCGGCATTGAGTTCATCAAGACTCAAATTTGGGTTCATTGCCAGCATGGTTTCAACATCATCGAAGACTTGGGCATGTTGCTTGGAAACGCTGCTCATACAACAACGTTTAAATTTTTTACCACTGCCACAATGGCAAGGATCGTTTCGGCCGAGCTTCATTACTGTCCCTTCTTATTGTTATAGAAAAAGCGCTGCATTTTCTTGTTTACGCTGCTCCAATGTCTTAGCAATCACGGACATTGTTGTTTTACTGATCCCTTGTTGCTTGGCAAGATACGTAAATTGGCTGATGGCTTCTGCGACTTCTTCAATAACTTGCTTTGCATCATTCCAATTCGCAAAGCCAGCACTAGTAGCAAGTTTTTGCATCACCTTAAGCGATGGCGCTTTGCCATAACCGCCGAAAGCAGTGGCGTGTTCGTTGAATGGATGTGGGCTGTAGGTAACATCGTAAAAAGGTGCAGGGTTCCATTGACCGTCATCCGCTTGCAAAAACGCCCAGTTTTTACTGTGGTCGTCTTGGTTAGACGACAGCAGGTTAAAAACGGCACGGCGAAATTGCAGCTGCCCAGCAGCAGGAGATTTACACAACTGACGGCTGGCTTTGATCAAGTCAATATAATCTAAACTTGGCGTTCGAAAGTCTGCATCCAGCAGCCCGCAAGCGCTGTGCATATGCAAGCGACCTGAACTGCGATTACCGCTTAAACGGGCCTGCTCCGTGACATAATCAAAACGCTTAAGCGCCAACCAGGCAGACGCACCGCTTGTAGTTGGTGCTTCAATGAGTTGCCAGACTGGTGGTTGGCACTTGGCAAGCTCGGCCATTTGCAAATAAACCGCTTCACACAACCCTTCTTCATGCCCGAGCGCGAGATTTTTCGAGGTAAACTTAATCAGCCAAGCCTCATCTCCAGGCTGAGCAAAGGTTCGACAATGCTGAGTTTCCCCTGCAGGCATATAAATCTGCGCCTTAGGCCTTGCTCCACCCGAACTACCACCGGCGACTAATGCGGCCAACACCTGTTGCGTATGCCCATCTAACTCATCGTGATTATCATCCATATAATCTGACATTGAAGCATCGAACAGCGTTTGTGCTTCTAAGCCCAAGGTTGCTAAATCAATGTCCGCGTATGTCGTGGCTGAAAACTCAGACACCGGAGCAAAAGACAGCGCTCCCATGCCTTTATCACCGACAAAGGCCAGTCTATCCATCGCCGTTAATTGATTAGGTAGGATGCCCTTTTGCCGGAAAATACGATCTTGTAACAACATGCCCCAGCCATCGGGCAAACAATCCCCAAATACGCCATGTACACCTTGGTGCGGCGCTTTAGGTGCGGCTTGAACTAGCGTATTCGCTTGCAAGGTAAACGGTGATAAATTGCCAAACTGCTGCAAATAGTCGTCAGTATACTGAAAAAAAACGCCTTGCCGATTCTGCGCCAAGACTCCAACAGATATCTGCTCACCTGAGCTTAGCGTACGAGTAACATTAAGCTTCTGAATCGGTTTAAAACTCATCTTTTAGCACCTCATCAATACTCATGGGTATAGCAGCGCGTTCTTTGCTAAGTTGCGTGAGCTGATAAAGCCTATCTAGCGAATCAAGTGTCTGCCATAGCAACAGCAATTGACGAAATGAAATTTGCCCGGTCAGCTCAAATTTCTTAATGGTGGCCGCAGGTACGCAGCTTCGCTCAGCCAATGCAGCGCGCGACAGCTTTGCCTGCTTGCGTAACTCACGTAAATAAGCCGCATAAGCTTGGCTTACATCGGTATCATCAAGTAAGGTAAAATTCATCCGCAAAGACCAAATGGATACAGTTATATCCATTATAGCGAAATAAAACATAAAGTGGATACTATGATATCCATAATTGCGTAGAGTGTTGAAAAAATCACTCGATAAAGCCCTTCAAAACTGCTATTTTTAGACCCTAACAGCAGCATAAGATTAACCCGTTAGGTCAGGTGGCCTAACTTAAATAAAAAAGTCTCCGACAAACCCGGTACGGTTCAGCCATATATAACTCCATCAACCTGATTTTTTACCATTCGGTTTACCTAATTAATCATCACAAAATTATGTTGGTGATTATTTGGTAAATTTTTAAAAACTTATGTGACCAAAATTAAACGATCTTAATAAACATTAATTCCAATAAAAATATTTTAAAACGTAAGTTATTGATGTTATTGTACTTATATACACAGCAATTTATACAATTTAATGTAAATTATGTTGGTGACTATTGCCAAGGTTGGGGTTTCTGCAATACTTGAAATACGTTGTGCTAGATCTTGATCTAGCCGGTATTTATTAGGCAAACGTATTTGTTTTTCTATCCCCAAACTAGGTTCATAACTATTGGCTTGTTTTCGCTCTAGTTGTGTATCCGTCTTACGTACTTGCATACCGGCTGTAACAGTCCACGGATTTTGCCCTACTTTTAATCCTTGTCGGGCAAAGTCTGCATAATCTTGCTCTGATATTGCAGCACGCACATTCGGATGTTCTACTAGACTCTGTTGTACTGCTTCAAGTGGTGGCAAAGCAGCTTCAAGTTGAGGTTTTGCAATTGCTGTCGAAGCCACTGTAAAACAATAGCCCAACCCAAACAGATACCAAATTTGGCCTAGAAGTGTTGATTTAAATTTGATATTTAATGTCATTAGTCAAGTGCTCCTTGGCTCATATAACCAGAAATTAATGTAGGTATGACCCAATAAAAACAATCACTTGATTTAAATTTTTGCTGAATATGCGCCAAAACCAATGATACAGATTCGTGTTGTACAATCAGCAATATAAGATTCCGTTCAGTTGCTCCGCGAATTTTTTCCTGAACATTACGATAATGTTGGCGATTACCAAACCCTTGTGCGTTGACACAAGTACACCCTGAAATCAACTCAGGAATTAACCACAAATGCTCCATAAGTTCTTCAGCAATATCAGAGGACACGTTAATAGAGAGTTGGCATATTTCAGACATGATGATCTCGCGCTAAACCAAATTTTTTAAACAAGTTAGGAAGTAAAATCAGAGTCAGCAAAGTACAAGAAATAAGCCCTCCAATCACAACTATCGCCAATGGACGTTGAATCTCGGCACCAGGGCCAGTAGTAAATAACAATGGGATCAAACCTAAAGCTGCAATACTCGCGGTCATCATGACTGGACGTAAACGGCGCATAGCACCTTCACGAACAACTTCCTCAATTGCAACACCACGAGAAATCAGTTGATTAAAATAACTAATCATCACTAAACCATTCAGTACAGCAATCCCCATCAAGGCAATAAAACCAACTGATGCAGGAACAGATAAATACTCACCTGTTAATGCTAATGCAAATACTCCACCGACTAACGCAAAGGGAATATTGACGAAAACCAATACGGCTTGACGCACCGAACCCAAAGTCGTAAATAGTAAAAAGAAGATCATTGTTAATGCAGCAGGTACAACAAGCATTAAGCGAGCAGCCGCACGTTGTTGGTTTTCAAATTGCCCCCCCCATTTGAGTGAGTAGCCGGTTGGTAACTTGACTTTCTCTGCAACCAATTGTTTTGCTTCATCTACAAAACTAACTAAATCACGATCACGTACGTTGGCACGTACCACTGACATTCGTGATGCATTTTCACGATCAATTTTTACGACACCCTCAGTCTTAACCACTTCTGCTAAAGATAACAATGGCACTGCAGCTGCATTCTCAATTGGCAAGGCAATATTGGAAAATTCAAAACTCGACTCTCCCAAACGTGGATCCCCTTTCATCATTAATGGAACAGGGCGCCCCTGTTCAATAATGGAACCTATTTCTTTGCCTTCCACGAGCATCTTGAGTTGGGCTTGAACATTTTGACTGTCCAATTGATTTCGTATAGCCATATCACGATGGATTCGCAGCTCTTGATACTGTACTCCCGAATTTTCGAGTGTCATGACATCTTCATTGCCTTCAATGCCTTGTAGAACTATTGCAATTTGCTTTGATAAATCATTAAGCTGGTCTAAATCACTTCCAAAAATTTTGACAGCCAAATCTCCTCGTACTCCAGACAACATTTCTGAAGTGCGCATCTCTATGGGTTGACTAAATGTTAAGTTCACGCCAGGAACATCTTGAAGTACAAGACGAATTTTTTCTAAAATTTGCTCTTTATTTTTGACTTGCCATTGCGTTTGTGGTTTTAGCACAATGAAACTATCTGTTTCATTTAACCCCATAGGGTCTAATCCCAATTCATCAGAACCTGTACGTGCCACAATTCTTTCAACTTCAGGCACTTGTTCCAAAATACGTTTTTGAATATCCAGATCTAATGCAATTGAGTTTTGTAAGCTAATCGAAGGGATTTTTTCTAACTGTAAAATAGTATCTCCCTCATCCATGGTTGGCATAAATGACTTTCCAATGAATGGGAAAATCAATGCAGCCAGAAGTAAGGTACCACCTGCTAAGACATAAATCTGTTTAGGATGGGCTAAACTCAGATTCAAAAGTTTTCGGTAACCAGTTTCTAATTTAGCTACTAAAAAGGGTGTGTGATGTGCTTTCGGTTTTAGAAAGAATGAACACAGTACAGGAATCACTGTCAAAGAAAAAATTAGTGAACTTGATAAAGCAAATACAATTGTTAAAGCCACAGGTGAAAAGAGCTTCCCTTCCAATCCTTCAAGCGTGACCAATGGAATAAACACTAACATAATAATGATCATGCCTGCTGTGACTGGTACTGCAACCTCAGACACTGCGCGGTAAATCATATTTAATGGCGGTAAAAAAGAACGTTGCGGTGACTCTTTTGCTTCAGCAAGTTGCATTTCAATATTTTCAACCACTACAACTGCAGCATCCACTAATAAACCAATCGCAATCGTCAAACCACCTAAAGACATTAAATTGGCACTTAAACCAAAATGGTGCATCATCAAAAAAGTACTTAGTGCAGATAATGGTAAAACTGCCGCAACCACTAAAGCAGACCTTAGGTTTCCTAAGAACAATAAAAGTAAAATCAAGACTAAGACAATAGCTTCTAATAACGTTTTACTTACGGTATGAATGGCTCGGTTTACCAACTCACCACGATCATAAAATGGTTCAATCGTTGTACCCTGTGGCAGAGTTTTTTCAATGTCGGACAAATGCTCACGAACATGTTGAACGACTTGACGTGCATTCGCACCTTTTAAAGTTAATACAATACCTTGGACAGCCTCACCTTGGCCATTTTCAGTCACTGCACCATAGCGTGTGAGTGCTCCAGTATGTACCTGTGCAACATCTTTAACCCGCACCAATGTTCCTTGATGGCTAGAAACAATAATATCGCCTAACTCTTCAAGGTTTCTGACGCGGCTATCGCTTCGGATCAGTAATGACTCTCCATTTTCATTAAGCCGCCCAGCACCATCACTGGCATTATTTAGCTCGATTGCCTGTTGTAGCTGTGTTAAAGATAAGCCTCGTGCCGCCAGGGCCTCTAAATTAGGGGTCACTTCAAATGTACGAACAAGTCCCCCCAAAGCGTTAACATCGGCGACCCCTTCAATTTTACGAAGTTGTGGACGAACCACCCGATCAAGTAGAGTTCGTTTTTCCATATCACTGAGTGGCCCATGTAAGGTAAACATAAAAGATTCACCTAATGGGGTCGTCATGGGTGCAATTCCACCTGACGTACTACTTGGTAATGCAGACATCACATTACTTAAACGTTCATTCACCTGTTGTCTAGCCCAATAAGGGTCAGTGCCTTCAGCAAAGTCTAATGTGATAATCGCAATCGCGTATTTAGATTGCGAACGCATTACTGTCTGATGAGATATTCCCAACATTTCTTGTTCAATGGGTACAACAATACGGCTTTCCACCTCTTCGGGCGTCATGCCGGGCGATTTCATCACAATTTGTACTTGCGTACTTGACACATCAGGAAAAGCATCAATTGGTAGTTTCGTAAAAGCAATGTAGCCTGCCACACTGATCGCCAATGTGAGCAATAATATTAAAATGCGCTGACTAAGTGAAAAGGCGATAAGACGTTTTAACATATGTCTCACCTCAACGTTCTGTAGTGCTAATAGGTGCTTGCTCTGCACCAAAGCCAGACCACACCGCCTTGAGACGCTCTACACCACTGATAGCAAGTTGCATTTTGGGTTTTAATTTTTCAGCTGTAATATAACTTTGCTGCTGATCAGCTGATAGAACTTCAACCGTTACAGCTTCAAACCCCTTCTGATTTTTAACAAAAATAATGTGTTTACCATCTTGTGAGGTTATGGCAGTACTTGGTACTGGCCATGCTGCAATTACTGTTGGCTGCTTACTTTGAACATGAACTTTGACAAATTGTTGCACCCGCAAACAATTATGTTTGGTATCCATTTGTACGATGATATTTTGAGTTTGTGTATTCCCTACAAGTGCTGGAGCGATATTTTGTATATGCCCTGTAATATCACAACCTTCAACCTGAACAACATCCCCAATATGCACATATTTACTGTCAGCTAAATTAGCTTGTAATAACAATTGTAACGGTGAATCAGCGTTTACAAGTTGACCTAATACTGTACCAGCCTCAACATACTGACCTGTAGAAACCTGTAAGTTTTCTATATAACCACTTGTTGGGCTTTTAACATAGACAATGGAATTTAGACTATTTACCTGCCCTCCTCCCATAAATTGCAGCATTCGCTGTTTTGCACCTAAGTTAATATTAAGACGCTGTACTTGATTCTGTGCCTCTTGCACACGCTTCTCGGCAATAATGCCTTCAGCATATAAGCTACGTTCACGTGTTAAATTTTGCTGGGCTAATTGTTGTTGAGCACGAAGCTGCAATATTTCATTTTGAATCTGAATTAAATCTGGACTATGTACAGCAAGTACATGATGATTCCGGGTAACTTCTGCCAAGGGTTGTACCAAAACTTGCTGCACCATTCCTGAAACAGGACTAGTCAGTACAACTTTGCTTTCTGGTGACCACTGTACTTGCCCTTGTAAAATAATTTGTTTTTGTATGTTAGTAGAAGAAGCACCTAATGTGTGTAATTTGATCCCAACTTGCTCAATTTGTTTTGAAGAAATTAAGATTTGTTGCTCTGAGACTTCAGGACTCCTCTCAGCCTCTGAAACCTGTCTCTCTACTTTAGCCTCTATATTTTTATTCGAGAGCAGCTTACTTCCCCACCATAGCCCAAGGCTAATCAAGATCAAGACGCTCATTAGATATAATAGTTTTTTAAAATTTAGTACATCTACTCGCTGATCCACTCGTTTCATCCTTCAAGAGATTTTCTCTACAAAGCTAAGATTAAGTTCTTAAGATCAGATTAAGTTTATAAACCTATTTCAGACTGCATAGGCCCAAGTGAACCGTATTGGGTTTGTGGGAGACTTTTATTTAACTGATGTTACGTAGTAAGTGCATTTTGAGCATCTTCGCTACTACATGTTGTAGTCGATTTATAAATTATTAATAATCATTATATTAAACTATATATTGTTATTATTTCTCACGAAAATCAGCATCAAAACATAGGTGACTTTTATAAACTAAAATGTCTAAAATGAAGTGACCAAAACCACATTAAATGATCTAAATTGATCAAAATTTTACTCCACCAAAAACTATATACCAGTAATCAAATCATATACTTATAATTAAGGTCATTTAATGGAATAAATCTCGGTGACCTTGCCAAGGTTGGGGTATTTTTATGATCTAACTTTTACTACTTTGTAGCAGGAATCACAGCCATACAATCAATCAATCCCAACCTCGGTAATAGCTTAAAAATATTACTAATAAAAATAGAACCAAATTAAATTATGCACACCAAAACTATAAATTGTGTCTACTTTTCTACACTTACACAATAAATACCGTTAGATTACTTGAAAAGTAAACAGTTAAATAGTAGAAATGTATCATAGTTATATTTTAATAATCTAAATATGTGCCGTGGAACGCGTAAACAAGTAACTTCTGAATGTTCATTTAATTTTGATAACCCCAAAATTATCTTCAAGCGAGATCTTTCTAAACTCGCATTAAACACTCATCCAGATTTTGCTGGCATTCATCACTGCTATCACATGGCCTTTCGAGCTCTACGATTAACTTCTCATTTTCGTTTAGCATCAAACAAACTCAATGTTTGGTCTATAGCAGGAATATCCAATTTCTGGATCGCTGATAATTTTGATTTGTACCTGCATCACATGAAGCTTCCGCCTTCACCTCAGGAATTACATGTATATACGTTCCCACCTGATGCCAACTTACAACAACAACTCAAACACTATGCAAGCTTTGAATTCTTAAGTTTTTTGCAAGCAAATACTTTTGATATACACAATTTAAATCCGCAGCATCTTCAGCAAGCGATCAACCGATATATTTCGACTGAAGTTTTACTCGACTTTAATCGCTTACATTCATTCAAAGCACATAAAACGCTCAGTCTTGAGGGGCTTGGTAAGTTACTCAATTTTAGCCATACACAACTCCACAATAGAAACAGAAAAATCCATGCACGTCGCCAGCATCTACTTGACGAAGTCAGCAAGCAATCAAAAGTCGTCGATCATTATTTAAATCAAAATGATTTTTCACCAAATCCAACAGATTTTTGGAATTGTTCATATGCACGAAAGTGAAACTAAGCCCCTTCCTCAACCCAAAATTTTATTATCAGACTTATTAAAAAAGCTTTTTAATGCAGAGGATTTGTGTCTTCATGCACATATTAACTTTATCGCAGATCTATTGGTTTACCATGACTGCTCAGATTATCTTAAGGGGCTTGTTCTCAGTGAGATTGAATCTGATATTTCTACAAGTTCACCACCTCGCATTCCCGCTACTCTCCAAGCGTCTAGAAAATCTAAAATTGGTGATTCCCCAATCACGTATTACATCAACAGTATTGCCAGCATTTATCATGCGCACACGGAACTACTCACCTGGAATGTGCTCGTCCTTAAAGCAGCACTATATTTATTAGCATTGCCGCAGATCAAACCAGATTTATTTGAAAAACAACATACAGAGCATCTCAATACGATTAAGCGCTTATTTCAGCGTTTCCGCGTTGCAAACAAGTCTTTTTTTGCAAAAAAAAAAGATGCTCACGCATTAGATTATCAAGCATTCTTAACTCTTAAATTCCCTGCTTTATTTCTATCATTAGAGCAATTTGTAGAGTCTGCTCTTCAACCTGAAGCAGATCAAGAACTAAATGATTTTCAGAAAAATTTCTGTGATGAATTACGTATTGCATTCAATTATGTACTAAAAAGCCGTCCAAAAATTGCCAAATCAAGTGTAGATAGTAAACTGCAATATCGTACATGGGATACCGATGGAACTATTAACGAAATCATTGAGACTAAAAAAAGTAATAGAGGTTTAGCTAATGAGCAAGCCCTTGACGAGCAAGAAGACCCCTCTGTTATTGTTCAAGCAGATCAGATTACACCACTTGCCAGACATTCTAAAAATGCCCAACGTATGGCACTTTCGTTAATTCCAAAACATATGCAACGACAAGATCATTTGCTCACTGCAAGTTGTTTACTCCCAAGTGTTTATACTATTTCTGACCTAATTACATACCTGTATCATGATGATAAAAAACATAATGATAAAAGCGTGCTCGTTGTATTACTTTGCTTAATCACAGGCGTTGGCTTTAAAGACTGGTTAAATTTTCAAAAAAGGCGTGTAAAAAGATTAAATCATCGCCAAGTCATTAAATTGCAAAGTGACCAATACTATCTCTCAACCAAATTCAGCATTTTTGAAGATGCAACGTTTGAATATCCGGAGTCACTGATCAATAACACCGTTCATTTAGATATCCCTATCCCAAATCACTTTATTGATCGTATCAAAGCAGAACCAATCATCACTGAAGATGAGCTAAAGAAAAAAATTAGAATAATAAAAGATGAAGTCAAAATTCCTCAGCTGAACTTATCAAAAACTAGCTCATTACTGCATCATGTTATTTTGCAAAAAACAGGCAATAGGCAACTTGCTGACATCATCACTGGTGTAGATGCAAGTCACTCTTCTTCAAGCTCTTACTGCCATTACAATGTAAATAAATTACAAAAAAATTATGTCAAAGTTTTATCTGAACTATGTACACAGCTCGCTGAAAATGACTACGGTGATATTGTCTATAGTGATCAGTCCATCTGCTTTGGTAGCCAAAAAGCACCAAGTAAAAATGTCATAAAGGACATCCTTTTCTATCTTTACACCAAAATTTATACGACTTCAGATAACGACTGGGTAGAAAGTTTTAATGCTTATAGCATTTGGATGTGGCATATCCTACTTTTGTTTACCGCTGCACGACCTGTTCGGGACTTTCCAGGTTTTTTGAATAATATAAGTTTTCAGCAACAGACAATTATGCTGTCTGACAAAGAGGTCGGTGGTAGACGTGGCTTTGGACGCTTGATTCCACTTTGTGCATTTCTCATCGGTGAATTAAAGAAATATCTTCGTTTCCTCGAACATATCCAACAACATTACATGGCGATTAACCGCGAAATCTCAGCCCAAATTGATGCCATATTTAATAATGAACAGCCTCTGTTAAATCTTTTACAAAATGGCACACTCACTCCGCTTACACCTTCCAATGTGCGTGACTTTCATCCTGAAGTTGGGTTAGCACATCCCAACTGGCACCGCCATACAACACGTGCCTTTCTCACCAACAAACAAATCCCCGAGCCTTTAATACTTGCACTTTTTGGACATGAAGCCTTCCAACAGGAAGCCGCACATCCATTTTCTAGTTTGTCTCTGAACCAATATCGCGCGCTCGCAACACATTTAAATGAAATGCAGGAATATTTTGAAATTATTGGAGTGAATTTAAATGTCCTCATCGCTTAAAAAAGCAGATCAACTGTTTGCCGAAAAGAAACGAGAACTTACTCGACAATTAAATGAACAAAAAATTCAAAATGAAGTTCATGCTTCACTCCGCAAATATTTTTCAGAACAGCAGTTTGATCAGAATCCACATTTGCTAGGTGATTACGGCGAGGTTTATAGCCACATCAAGAAAAACTCTACGAGTAAAAAGTGGATCAAGTTTGCATATGATTTTTTTGAAGATTACATCAAAGAGTTAAATGCTCAGCATCGCTTGGATTTAGAGCTGCCTCATGCTGTTTTAGATATTAAAAGAGATAAGCCTATCGTGACCATGAGCTGGAATGCCGATGGTCATGAAATAAATGACCTCGTACAACAGCTTTATAATTATTGGGAATTGGCTGAAAGCTGTGACTCATTCTCAAATGAGGAAATCGTGGGCAATATTATATTGTCTGCCATTCTATTTGGTGGCTTAAATGAAAAAGCTGAACTTAATGCCTTGCTTGAACACCTCAGAAATCCAGTAAAAGTACGCCATTATAAAGACCTTAATATTCTTTTTTTAGAATCCCATTCTAATCATTATGGCGATATTTTTATTGATGAATATACTGTTCGAAAATCTAGAAATTTTATTCCAGACCCCGTCACACGTCTGTGGCTAATACATTTTAATCTGAGAGATATTCGACATGTTCATCTTCCCGTAGAGGGCTATCTTGAGTATATCTTTCGAAAAATAAAGAAAAAGTTTAAAAAAAATAGCTTATCGCATTTACTTCAGCATGCTCGCTACAACTGGTTACAGCTTCCCAACGTAGATATAGATCCGGCGCTCTCTGAATGCCTCATCGGGAATTTACTCAGTTGTGGTTTACCCGAACAAGAGTTTGAGCGTTTTGTGCAACCAAAATTTAAATATAAGCATGAGCTCACTACTGAAGTCATTCATCAGTCTAAGAATTTACCTCCACAAACTGTTTATTTGCATCATGAGCAAGATGCACTAAAAGATGTACTAAAAATTCATAAAGACTTATTAAAAATTATTCGTCTTCGCCAAACAGATGCCCCAATCTATCAACTCATGATCGATTATTGTATGGAGAATGCAAAACTCTTTAATGAATACAGTAAACGAATCACCCTGTGGTTAATTAGTCTCTTTAAACCACCTCAAGAAGATATAGATCTGCTAGCTCAGAGATTTGATTTTTGCGCTACAATTTTTGCTAAAATCATTTCCAACAATAGCCAGTTAGCCAAAAGCTCAATTTACACATACTACACTCGAATTGGTGAGCCTTGGCTAATCTATTCTTTACAATATCAATTTTCTGAGGACGATGAAGAAACACGCCTGCAAAAAATATATGCACAGATTTATCAAAATAACTGTATTGCTGAAAGTCTGCTCGAAGATACTGTTAAAAAATCGGCTGCTCAAATTGTAAAAACACTCAAACGTTTTCATCAATTTCAAGAACAACTATTCGATGCCCCAGCATTCACTTTAGAGACGCTGGATCAACAAACCAGACCACGCACACGTATTATCAGCCCAGTCACATTTCAACTGTTAATCAAAAAACTTCAACAAGCACATCTACAAAATATCATCTCTCAACATGACTATGAAAATCTTAGTCTTATTTATACGCTTGCTTACAGAACTGGGATGCGAATTAATGAAATGATTGGTTTACGTATCAAAGATACTGAAGGATTAAACAGAATATCATTATTGGTCAAGCCATATGGGTCAGAAAAAATAGGCAATGAACACAGATTAAAGACTGACAGCGCGCAACGTAGCGTGCCCGTGTATTGCTTACTCAAAGCATCTGAGTATCAACAATTTCATCAATATGTTGTCAAACAGCGGTTAACAAAAAAACCGAATGATTATTTATTCAGTCAGTTCAATGAGAATAAGAAACTCAGCCAGCACATGCTGACTGCACCCTTTAAAAATTTTATGGATCAGTTATTCAAGCAACATCACTATACATTTCATTCATTTAGACATTCTGCAGCAAATCATTTAGCATTAATTTTTAAATGTGATTATCATTTTTTGTCTGATAGCCTCACAGACTATACGGAAGTTGAATATAATCAGCTCAGGGCTGAGTTATTACGTAATTCAATTGATCAAAATCATTGGATTATCATCGCACATCTTTTGGGGCATCTCGAACCCATCGAGACCTTTAAAAGTTATATTCATGTAGCTTACTTTATTGCAGGTTATCAATTTTCCAAATATCGCCCATTACTAAGCAATGGTTTGGTTAAGAAAATGCTGGGGATAAGCAATTCAACACAAGAGTTACATTTTCTAAAATCGCTCAATGATCAGTCTGAATTCAATTTTGAAATGCATGCTACAACGCTCTGTAAACTCCTTCTAAACAATCAAGAAAAATGGATAGCGAGCAATGCTCACACACTACATGCAGAATTAGAGGTAAATCAAACGCAAGAACATTGTATTTTTGACTATTTTGTCGCGACTCCAGAATCTAAAATCGATCTTGATCTATTTTATAAGGCACTCTGCTTATTAGAGTTATACAAATATGATACGGAGCGCGTAGCACAAGAACTTTGCCTATCTCATGAGCTCATCAAGTATTGGTATGACAATGCAATCCAACTCAAACAACTTAAATCTAGAAAAAACAATCCAAGACTTTTTCATATAACCGAACTGCAATACATCAAACCGTCAATGATTGATACTAATGAGGACCTTTTATTGGTCACACATTTTTTTAACTATCTACAAGCCTGCTATCAAAAGTCACCTGAAAATATTAGGTATGTCTTAGAATTCTTTATTAATCACGTAACTGCTTCACATACAGGTTTACATTCAACGCGGAAAAATATTCAGAATCTGGAAAAATTCTACTATGCGGCCAAAGATCTGTTTCCTGCCAACATGTGGCATTTACTTGGAATAGATATGGTTAATTTTTTAAACAAAGAAATTACGCCGAATCTACTCAAACTTGCCAAGGCAAATCAGAAACTAGAAGGTTACCCAACAACAAAAGAAAATAATGCACGCTTACAGCTATATTCCTTAAAACAAGGCAAAGCACTACCGGCTTTTAAATTTTGTTTACATCTGGCTTGCATTGGTAGGCCTGCTCAATTGCAGTTAGAAATAAAATGACTTCAATAAATCATCGTAACGGATACTGCTTAACTCTCGTGCTACACCTAAGTTTTAATGGTGAGTGTCTGTTTTAATTTTTTTTGGGGGTTATACAGTTAATTAATGCTGATAAAAGCCTAGGCTGGCCATATATAATTCCATCAACCTGATTTTTTACCATTCGGTTTACCTAATTAATCATCACAAAATTATGTTGGTGATAATTTGGTAAATTTTTAAAAACTTATGTGACCACAATTAAACGATCTTAATAAAAATTAATTCCAATAAAAAATATTTGAAAACGTAAGTTGTTTATTTCATTGTACTTATATACACAGCAATTTATACAATTTAATGTATATTATGTTGGTGACTATTGCCAATATCGGGCTTTGGATTTTGATGCTGTATTGATTGAATTTAATGGGGAGGATGATCATGTTCATTTATTAATTAATTACCCACCAAAAGTTGCTATTTCAAATTTAGTGAATAGCTTAAAAGGTCTATCTAGTCGCCACCTTAGAAAAGACTTTCCTGAAATTAAAAACAAACTTTGGGGTGATTCTTTATGGTCGCCAAGTTACTTTGCTTCAAGTTGCGGTGGTGCGCCATTAGAAATTATTAAACAATACATCGAGCAACAACAATCACCTCATTAGAATTAAAAATCGAGCCTTATATCACCTCCATAAATGAGGGTGTTTTACGGCTCATTGGATAAATAAACATAAACGTCGACTACTCCCAGATCATTTAGCAACCGTACGTATTGAGCATGAATCTGCATCAACGCAATACATCTGTGGGTGCACACTGCGTCGTATCGGCGAATATCAGTGAAAAATTGAATTTCAGACCAGCGCAGTTCTATAAAGAACAGCATGTGCGTGGTAAATGGGTTTGTGATCAATGTGACACCCTGACTCAGCAAACGATGCCTGCCTATGTGATCGATAAATGTATTGCGACACTTGAGTTACTTAGCCATGTGCTGGTATCCAAATATGCTGATCACTTACCGCTGTATCGTCAGCGACAGATCTTTCTGCGCGCAGGTGTAGATCTATCTAGATCCACCCTGTCAGATTGGATTGGTCGCTGTGGTGTAGACACTTGAACCTCTGGTCAATGCCTTAAAACAGGTGGTGCTGCAGCAAGGGGGTGATCTATGACTTTCAAGAAACCGTTCAGGTCTGCATGCAGAAGAATTCCTGAATGGCTGGCAGGGACATCTGGTCTGTGATGATTACAGTGGTTATAAAGCACATTTCAAATCAGGTCAGATCATTGAAGTAGGTTGCATGGCACATGCATGTCGTAAATTCCATGAACTGCATATCACTGGGAAAAGTCAGATTGCTGAACAGGCACTGGTGCTGATTCAGAAATTGTATGCGATAGAAGCAGAGTTAAGGCACAAGACCGACGGTACAGCGCAACAACGCTGCGAATACCGGCAACGGCATAGTCAACCAGTGATGCAACAACTATATGAATTGCTCAACCAACATCATCTGATGGTGCCATCAAGTTCTACCACCGCTAAGGCAATCAATTACACTCTAAAGCGCTGGCAAGCCTTAAGCCGCTATTCAGATGATGGTAATCTATCTATTTACAATGATTTGGTGGAGAACCAAATGCACCCTTGGGCTTTAAGTCGTAAGAACTGGTTGTATGTTGGATCACTGCGCAGTGGTCAGCGAGTTGCTAACATCATGACATTGATCCAGTCAGCAAAGTTGAATGGTCTAGATCTGTATGCCTATTTAAATGGTGTACTGCAAAAGTTGCCGACATACAAAGTGATCCAAATTAAAAGATTGGCATAGAGTTTAGAGGATACTTACAAATCAATGGTATCGCCAAGTTGATCGTCATCATCTTTAGCTAAAACGGTCTTTAGCTTATCATTTGTGGCTAGACGCAACAGCATCAAATATCTAGCTTAAGAAGCATCTCAGAGTAAATTTTTACAACAAAGCTAATAAGCTTAGGCTATTTTAATAGTTTTCATGATCCGCTGCTTTATACAAAGGCTATAAAAATATTTAGTAATTTTTTATCTAAATTACTCTATATACTTAAAACTTGGTTGATCTCCCTATCTTAACCACACCATTTTTTGAGCACTGAAAAACTTTTTTCTGCAAAAATATATGAGGAACAACAAAAGTGTAAAATCTAAAAATAATATCTATTCTTTTAACTATTTTTCATTCAGCTATACACACAGATATTTTGTATCCAATTTTCTTAGTACTTGAATTCTTCAGTGATACATTAAAAAATGTGTAGCAAGTTGCTACACTTTTCCTTAGACAAGCTCTTTACCAAAAATATCATTCAGCCTATCACGAATACTTTGTACAAATTCCGGATTATTTTTTAGTTTATGCTTCATATTACGTTTAAAGTCATTCAAGCTCATACCAACTTCAGCAAAATCCATTTGGAATAAAGTGTCATTAATAACAATATTTGCTTGAGAGTCAGTGAGACAACCAATTTTTTTAAACCACTTCTTGAACTGCGAATACTTTTCATCATTATTAAAAATGTACCAGGAACGTACATTCGTATCGAATTTTGCCCCCAATTCTTTTACTAATGCATTCTCTTCAAATGGAACATCAAGATAAATTTTTTCAATTACAGCAGTTTCATTTAGTGTTTTATCAGTAATACGCTGATGCAGTTTAAAATTCACCCCCACAATTGGGCGCCCTTTTTTTATGGTTTCATACTCTAGTTGTAGATCTGTATTTTCGTTAATTTCTGCAACTATTTTATCTAATACATAGCGTCTAAAATCTACCCAGCGATCATATTTAG
The DNA here is from genome assembly GCF_013417645.1 of Acinetobacter sp. YH12236. NCBI lineage: Bacteria > Pseudomonadati > Pseudomonadota > Gammaproteobacteria > Moraxellales > Moraxellaceae > Acinetobacter > Acinetobacter sp. YH12236. The sequence goes on along the minus strand of NZ_VPDM01000024.1, from coordinate 14,364 downwards.
TTTCATTAATATCAATCAGAGCTTTCAAGTTTTCTAAAAGCATTGGGACTTCATAACTCTTTTGGCTTGCGTACTTGAATTCATTTTTAATGAAATACGTATAAAGACTCATACTAGCAACAGAATCCAAGGCAAACAGATGTTTCAATTGATAGGTGGTGAAATTCCCCCCAGCCAACTGCGTGAAATACGGTAACACCTCACTGGTAAAACGAATCTGAATGGCATTTTTAGAATCATCTTCCCATCTTAACTCACGGATAATAGGAACGACAGAATGTACTTTTTTAGTCTTTCTCTTACCATCATCAGTAGGTTCCTCAATAATAAAATGAGCCACCCTAGATGAAAGTTCTTTATAAATCCGGTCTATTGCAACATTAATCGAATTGCGTTTATTCAATCCTAGTAAATCTGCCAAATCATCCTTATACAGATAAATATAGGTTTGTTCTGTGATTTCACCATTTACCCTATTTTTCTCACTATAATTTGCAACAGCCATTGCATATAGGAGCGCCTTATATTCATTGGCTGATAACTCAATTGGGCGAATTAAGCGGTTACTAGTGCTAACAACGCCATTATGACGAATATTGCCTATACAGTAAGGAATATGATTCAATTCTTCTTGCAATGATTCTGATTCTGTCATAACCGTGATATTTATATATTTAATTCTATTTTTATATACAAAAGTGGAAAAACTTTCAAGACTTTCACCACAAGAATCTAAGAGTGGAAGGCTTGTCATCAGAAATATGCATTTTTGACGATTTATTGTCCTTAAAGTGGAATGAAATATATTATTTCCACCATATAGTGACAGACCTTCCACCTTTAGCTCTAAACTAACAGTTCAAAATACCCATTTTCACTTATTTCTTCCAAATTTAGGTATGCTATGTCAGATAGAAACCTAGATGTGACAAGGCTTCCACCTTTCATTAGATTTGAAAGGTATAAATGAATAGATAATCATCAGGAAATATCCAATAAAAAAAATTTATCCACAGGGTGCTAACACATAGTGACAAACCTTCCACCCTTAAAGATTGTTTAGCCAACTTTATCAACAAATTAAGTATTTATTTTTGCAAGAGTTTTTTAAAAAATATAACCTTTTTAAAAATAGTAGTGACAAACCTTCCACTCTTGTGACAAACTTTCCACTTTACGGTGACAGACCTTCCACCTTTGAGTGACAGACCTTCCACCTTTGAGTGACAGACCTTCCACCTTTGAGTGACAAACCTTCCACTTTACGGTGACAAGCCCTCCACTTTTAAACTTATAAGCATTTGTTTTATATAGCAAAAAAACAGTCTTAATTATTAATTAGCTAAATAAATAATTATACTAATTATTAATTAAGCTAGCTTATTTAAAAATTAGTTTTTTAAGTTGTTTTACACCTAAATAAATAAGATTTATAAATTTAAAAACTATAGTATGATGAGTGAAAGTTATTTATATTGTTAAACATTCAAATACGGAAGCATCTGACACGTATGTCTGCAAAAATTATTACGGTTGCTAACCACAAAGGTGGATGTGGCAAAACAACGACCGTTGTACATCTAGCCTCTGAACTTGCAAATCTTGGCAATAAAGTTTTAGTCATTGATTTAGATCCTCAAGCAAACGCAAGTTTACACATTGGGATCCAACATCCAAGCGAAATTGTTGTTACTTCAGCAGAATTACTCGTTGGTGATATTTCATTATTAGCTGATGCATTACAAGAAGAAACAAACTTTGAAAAAGTATCATTAATTTATGGCTCATTAAATTTAGGAAAAACTGAAGACCAGCTTAAAGAAGAAGCTCCTCGTCCTTCAGAAGAATTAAGCATCAAGCTAGAACTGTTAAAAGATCTTTACGACTTCATATTAATTGATTGCCCACCTAGTCTTAAACTATTAACCAGTAATGCCTTAGCATCATCAACACATGTCATTATCCCTATCGAATCTGGATCACAATATGGACTGTATGGGGTAACAGATCTTTTAAACCATCTTGAAAAGATAAAACGTATTAATCCAGATTTAGAGCTTTTAGGCGCTTTACTGATTAAACATGATGAACGTCAGAATGTTTGTAAATTGATTCGGGATGAAGCTTTAAAACAGGTTGGAAAAATTTTACAAACTACCATTCCTCAAAGTACTAAAGTTAATCAAGCAGCAATTCTGCAACAGCCACTTTTGAAAGTAGAAAAAAATTCAAAAGTACGTAAGGCTTTTGAAAGCCTTGCTTATGAAATTGTAGCGAAAGTTTAAACCTGAGAGTATTATGGCAAGCACTAAAGAGCTTTTAGCTCAAAAATTGAAACAAAATACAGAAAAACATCAGCAAGCACAGAAAGACAATATTAAAGAGCTAAAAGAATTTAGACGTAATGTTCCTATTGAGGATATCAGTCGCAGTCCCAACCAACCGCGTAAAGTATTTGAAGATTCTCAATTAAAAGAACTGGCGGATTCTATTAATGAAATCGGCCTTTTGCAGCCCATTACAGTGCGTAAACTTGATAATCTGAAATATGAACTGATTGCAGGCGAGCGACGCTTACGGGCGCATCAATTACTCGGCAAGTCGGTGATTGAAGCCATTATCATTGATGCTAATGATGAAGAAGCATCTTTGTTAACCCTAGCTGAAAATTTAAAGCGTCAAGATCTGACAGATTATGAAATTTTTATTGGTTTGAACTCACTTGATGAAAAGTTGAAGAAGAACAAGCAACGTTTAGCTAATTCATTGGGTTTAAATCGCGAAGATATGTACAAATATCTATCGTATGAAAAGCTGCCTAAAGCAATGTTGAATGACCTGGATTTGGAGCCAGGTCTAGTCGGTCGTACTGCTGCAACAGCGTTCAAGAAATTTTTATCGGATCATATAGAGCAACTTTCGGAGGCGGAAACAGCTTTACTCGGTGCTTGGGAGAAATTAAAAGAAAAAAAACTGGAGCAAAGCAAAGTTACTTCTTATGCTGAAAAACTATTGAGTCAAGATCCAGAAAAAGTAACCACGACATCAGTGGTAAGAAAAATCGAATATGATGGTAAGGTTGCTGGAAATATCAAACTGAATCAAAAACAGCTCAATATCTCTCTTAAAATTTCAGAAATTGATGAAGCTAGTCTTTTACAACTAGAAGATTTTTTAAAACAGCTTATTCAGAAAAGTGAAAAAGTGTAGCAACTTGCTACACTTTTCAGTTTGCTCATAAAACTCTCACACTTACGTGAGAATTTTTTATAATTATCACATGCGAAAAATTATACCACCCAAACTGAAATTGATATGGTTACGCTAGAAGAGTTTATTCCTAAAAATTATCTTATACGTAAAATAGACAAAGCGATTGATCTCAATATCATTCATGAACGTGTCGCGCATCTATATTGTCCCGATAAGGAGACTGTTGAACGAATTTTGCCGTTGCAAAATAATTACAGGGTCTCTGTTATGCAAGTAACGCAGCAATGTTTACTGTCAGTTACAGCACAAAACTTGAAGAAAATCGCCTTGCACTTATCGAAGTTAATTTTTATTGTATTTTTTAGCCATCAATACGCTTAAAAATAAATCACTATGAATAAGCGATAGAAGTTTAGAAAATACCCCCACTTTAACGATCGCTAAAGTGGGGTTTGTGATTAGTCTGAAAAGTGTAGCAACTTGCTACACTTTTTTAATACTTAAATTGTACGACAAGAAATGACGTATCAATACTTACACACGAGCGTATTATTGGGTACTATTGGTTTAACTAAAACTAGATAACCTATTCATTGCAGGACAATTCCATGGCACGTACTCCAAAGCAAACCAAACAAGAACCCATTGAGGTCATTCTTTGGAAAGCTGCAGACAAACTTCGTAAGAACATTGATGCTGCTGAGTACAAGCATGTAGTCCTTGGTTTGATCTTCCTCAAGTACATCTCTGACTCATTTGAAGCTCACTACAACCTATTGGTTGAAGGTGAGGGAGAGTTTGCAGGAGCTGATCCTGAAGATCGTGATGAATACACTGCATACAACGTCTTCTTCGTTCCTGAGATCGCACGTTGGTCATACCTGTTAAACCAAGCAAAGCAAGTCACCATTGGTAAGATTGTAGACGATGCAATGGAAGCCATTGAGAATGAGAACCCTCAGCTCAAAGGTGTACTACCTAAAGTCTATGCACGTCAAAATCTCGATCCTACGAGCCTAGGTGAGCTGATAGACCTCATTGGTAACATTGCCCTAGGTGATGCAAAAGATCGCTCTGCCGACGTTTTAGGACACGTATTCGAGTACTTCCTAGGTGAGTTCGCTTTAGCTGAAGGTAAGCAAGGTGGGCAGTTCTACACGCCTAAATCCATCGTGAGCTTATTGGTTGAAATGCTAGAGCCATACAAAGGACGTGTATTCGATCCTTGCTGTGGTTCAGGTGGTATGTTCGTACAGTCTGAGAAATTCGTAGAATCGCATCAGGGTTTAGTGGACGACATCTCCATCTATGGTCAAGAAAGTAACCAGACAACTTGGCGTTTGGCCAAGATGAACTTAGCCATTCGTGGCATTAACTCAGAGCATGTGAAATGGAACTCTGAGGGTTCATTCCTGAATGATGCACACAAAGACCTGAAAGCGGATTACATCATTGCTAATCCACCATTCAACGTCTCTGATTGGAGCGGTGAGCAGTTAGTGGGTGATGCTCGTTGGTCTCTAGGTACACCACCTGCAGGCAATGCGAACTTCGCATGGATGCAACACTTCTTGTATCACATGAGTCCTAAAGGTCAGGCAGGCGTTGTGCTTGCTAAAGGTGCATTAACCTCTAAGACCAGTGGTGAAGGTGAGATTCGTAAAGCCTTGGTTTCAGAAGCCAATGTCATCGACTGTATTGTGAACCTACCTGCCAAGCTGTTCCTGAACACACAGATTCCTGCTGCTTTATGGTTTATGCGTCGTGACCGTGTTAACTCAAGCCAATACCAAGATCGTAGCAATGAGATTCTGTTCATTGATGCTCGTAACCTAGGTCATCTGATTAACCGCAGAACCAAAGTCTTGTCTGATGAAGATATTAAGCTCATCACAGACACTTACCACAATTGGCGTAACAAGGGTGGTGAGTATGAGGATGTTGCAGGCTTCTGTGCATCTGTACCACTTGAGAAAGTCGCTGAGCTTGATTATGTACTGACGCCAGGTCGTTATGTTGGTTTAGCTGATGATGAAGATGAGTTCGACTTCAAGGTACGCTTTACAAGCTTAAAGGCAGAGTTTGAAGCACAGCTTGCTGAGGAAGCCAAGCTAAACCAAGCCATTGCTGAGAACTTAGCAAAGGTGGTTGTATGAGTGAGTGGCAGGTTGGGCGATTAGATAGCTTCTTTACCCTAAAACGTGGTTATGACTTACCAAAGCAATCTCGTGTTTCTGGTAGTGTTCCCATCATTGCTTCTTCAGGTTTTGCTGATTTTCATAATGAAGCCAAAGTAAATGAATCAGGTGTTGTGACGGGCCGATATGGAACCATTGGTTCAGTTTTTTTCAGTGATGTACCATTTTGGCCATTAAACACATCTCTTTATGTAAACGACTTTAAGGGGAATGACAAAAAGTTCATCTACTACTTTTTGCAAACATTGGATTGGGAAAAATTTAGTGACAAAAGTGCGGTGCCTGGAGTTAACCGTAATGATGTTCATCAAGAAGAGATATGCTTTCCGTCTCTCCCTGAACAAAAAGCCATAGCCTCAATCCTTTCATCATTAGATGACAAGATCGACTTACTGCACTGTCAGAACAAGACTTTGGAAGCCATGGCTGAAACACTGTTTCGTCAATGGTTTATTGAGGAAGCGAAAGAGGATTGGGATGATTTACTAGTAAGTGATATAGCTACTCATATCAAAGACAATGTGAACCCATCAAAAGATCCTCTTAAGACATACTATCATTTTAGTTTGCCTGCTTTTGATTCAGGAGAAAAGCCTACTATTGAATTGGGTGCGGAAATTCTGAGTAATAAGTACAGAGTATGTGAGAACTCAATTTTAGTCTCAAAGCTGAATCCAAGAGTGCCTCGTATATGGTTATTAACTGATGTCAAAGATAATTATGTATGTTCAACAGAGTTTCAGAATTTGAAGCCTAAAGTAGGATCTCATTTAATGTTCTTGTATAGCTTATTCAATTCAAGAGATGTTATTGATGAATTAGCAATGAGTGCTTCGGGAACCAGTGGCAGTCATCAAAGGGTTAAGCCAGAAGATATGTTAAATATCTCTTTTAAGACTCCAAGTTTAGACTACCTTGAAGAGTATTCGCTGTTGATTACTCCTTCGATGCAAAAGGTTTCATCTAACAAGAAGCAAATCCAAACACTTGAACAACTACGAGATACCTTGCTTCCTAAGCTGATGAGCGGCGAAGTCAGAGTCCAATACCAAACAGAAGAAGTTGCATAACATTTGAGGTGAAGTCATTTGATGGCTTCACCTTTTTTACATTCAGGGGGCTGAATTGAATAAAAAAATTATAGGGGCAATCATTGCCTTAGTCGTAGTGATCTGTGGCTACTTGTATGCTTCGCCATACATTGCCATCAATAACATCAAGAATGCTGCACAAGTAGGTGATAGCGAAAAGGTGTCCAAGTACATCGACTATCCAAGTGTGCGTCAGAGCTTCAAAGATCAAATGAATGCCATGATGATGAAAGAGATGGCAACCCATAAAGATGATGGTTTCGCAGCACTAGGTGCCATGCTTGCATCTACCATGGTAGACAAGATGATTGATGGTTTTGTCACACCTGAAGGGATGACCATGATGATGCAAGGCAAAGACCTTAAAGATGCAGCACATTCATCACAGGGAGCATCAACAACAGAAACCAAAGAAGAAGATCAAGCAGAGTACAAAACTCGCTATACCTCATTCAGTGACTTTGAGGTTGTGATCCAACATCCAAATGATTCCAAAGCCGTCACTGTCAAAATGGTTCGTGATGGTTTGAGTTGGAAAGTGAATAAGATCGCTGTGCCGATGGATTAAGTAAAAGAGAACAAAGAGGAAAAACAGAATGATAAAGCGCATGATTCAAATGGGATTTGGCTTGATTGCTGTAGTTAGCTTTGCTGCAACCGTTCAAGCAGCACCGGCTAAATTCAATCATAGCGGCATACAAAAAGGTAAAGTCATAGAAACCTGTTATCACTCTCCTTGTTCAGTCGCCAAGTTTGTCTCTTACAAACAACTGAATAAGACAGCGACTGAATCCAAGATTCAAGTCACCTTGCTGGGCGGTAGTCGTGAGTGGGAAGCCAAGAAAATTGACTGGAATAGATCGCCACATAAAGTCACTGTGAATTGCTCATACCAACGACCAACAGTTCAGATTGGTTCACAAAAGACTCTGATTCCACTCAATGATGGTTTAGGTGTTCCTGGAGTACTGATGGTAGATGCTGAACTCTATCTATATGTTTGCCATAAGTTTGAGGGCGCTATTGAGAATGCTGTGCAGAAGTATGGCTATAACGTGCAGGACGATGAATAAGGTTTCTTAGCTTTACATCATATAAAAAATTAATGAGTCCAGGTTATATGGATAAGTTTAGGGGGAAATAATCAAGTGACTAAGATGACCGAATCAGACATTGAGCTGATGGCGATAGAGCAACTAGAGGGATTGGGCTATACCTATGTGTATGGACCTGAGATTGAATCGAAGGGCACTAACCCTCTACGAAGCTATAAGCAGGTCATCTTGGAAGACAAAGTGCTTGATGCATTACAACGCTTAAATCCTCATTTAAGCCAAGACAAATGTACTGAAGCACTAAAGCAAGTCACCAATATTCAATCCCCTGATCTACTCAGTAATAACCAAGCATTCCACCGACTGCTCACTGAGGGCATTAACATTGAGGTGAGCAAAGAGGGTAACACTCAAGGTGAGTATGCTTGGTTGATTGACTTTGAGAATCCAACCAATAACGAATTCCTTGTCGTCAATCAAGTAACCATCAAAGAAGATCGCTGGACAAGACGACCAGACATTATCTTGTATGTGAATGGCTTACCCTTGGTGGTCATTGAACTCAAGAATGCAACAGACGAGAATGCCACTGTAGAAGGCGCATACAAGCAAATACAGACCTATCAAAGCCAAATCCCTAGCTTGTTTACCTACAATGCTTTCAACGTCATCTCTGATGGTTTAGAGGCGAAAGCAGGTACTGTCTCAGCAGACTACAGTCGCTACATGGCGTGGAAGACAAACAATGGTCAAACCAAAGCCAAGAAGACACAAGCACAGCTAGAAGTCCTGATTCATGGTTTACTGAATCCAGTCACACTACTCGACATGATTCGACACTTCATTGTCTATGAATCAACGAAGCACGAGGATACCAATGGCTTAATCACCATTAAGACCATCAAGAAGATGGCTGCATATCATCAGTACTATGCAGTGAATGCAGCAGTCCTCTCGACTATTCGTGCGTCTGCAGTGAACTCGGACTCGAAATCAGCAGAAGTTGCCATGCAACATCAAGGTAGAAGTAAGCTCGAATTGGTACAGCAACAAGCAGTCGGTGACAAGAAAGCCGGTGTGGTATGGCATACCCAAGGCTCAGGTAAGTCTTTGTCTATGGTTTTCTACACAGGCAAGATTGTCTTGGCTTTGGATAATCCAACAGTCGTTGTGATCACAGATCGTAATGATCTAGATGATCAGCTCTTTGGTACATTCGCTGCATCAAGCCAACTCCTTAGACAAACACCACGACAAGCAGACAGCCGAGAAGAACTCAAAGAGTTACTCAAGGTGGGTTCAGGTGGCGTGATCTTCACCACCATCCAAAAGTTCCAACCGGATGATGGCACTAGCGTCTACGAGCAACTGTCAGACCGAACCAACATTGTCGTGATTGCAGATGAAGCACATCGTTCTCAGTATGGCTTTAATGCCAAGGAAGTCGATGTCAAAGATGAAGATGGCAAGGTTGTCGGTAAACGTACTGTCTATGGTTTTGCCAAGTACATGCGTGATGCACTTCCTAATGCTACTTACCTTGGTTTCACAGGAACACCAATTGAGAAGACGGATGTAAACACACCTGCAGTCTTCGGGAACTATGTAGATATCTATGACATCTCGCAAGCAGTGGAGGATGGTGCAACTGTTCGTATCTTCTATGAAAGCCGCCTAGCTAAGATTGCCATCAGTGAGGAAGGCAAAGAGCTGATTGAAGACTTTGATGACCAGTTTACTGAAGATGACTTAAACCAAACTCAAAAAGAACGTGCGAAGTGGGCAAGAGTCGAAGGTTTGATCGGCAGTAAAGAACGTATCAAAGCCATTGCAAAGGACATCGTAGAACACTTTGAGCAGCGTCTTAAAGCCAATGCAAACCAAGGCAAAGGCATGATCGTCAGCATGTCTCGCAGGATCGCTGTAGACCTTTACAACGAGATTGTAAAGATCAAACCAGAGTGGCACAGTGATGATCTGAATGATGGTGTAATCAAAGTTGTGATGACTGCCTCAGCTTCAGATGGTGAGGTGATTGCTAAACATCACACTACCAAGCAACAGCGCCAACGCTTAGCAGATCGTATGAAAGACAATGATGATAAGCTCAAACTCGTTATTGTTCGTGATATGTGGCTGACTGGTTTCGATGCCCCAAGTATGCACACCCTTTACATCGACAAACCAATGAAAGGTCACAACCTCATGCAAGCGATTGCACGAGTCAACCGTGTCTACAAAGACAAGGCTGGTGGCTTGGTTGTGGACTATCTTGGTATCGCATCTGACTTGAAAGAAGCCTTATCGTTTTACTCAGAAGCAGGTGGTAAAGGTGATCCTGCATTGGTGCAGGATGAAGCTGCAACGATCCTGCAAGAAAAGCTAGAAGTGCTTGATGGCATTTTGCATGGCTTCAACTACCAAGAGTACTTCACTGCAGATACTTCTCGTAAGCTCAACATCATTTTAGAAGCGGAAGAGCATATCCTTGGTGTAGATCAAGGAGAAGGGAAGACTCGCTTCCTGACAGCAGTCACAGCGATGTCACAGGCATTCGCATTAGCTGTACCTCATCCACATGCTATGGAAGCTGCACCAGTGGTGGCATTCTTCCAAGCAGTCAAAGCACGTCTTGCTAAGTTTAGTGATGGTACAGGCAAGATTTCTGGCTTAAGTAATGCTGAGCTTGAAGCCAAGGTAAAGCAAACCATTGACCAAGCTCTAGTCACAGAGCAAGTGGTAGATATCTTCGATGCTGCAGGGATTCAGAAACCAGATATCTCGATTCTCTCTGATGAGTTTATGCAGGAGATGAAAGACTATAAGCATAAGAACATTGCGCTTGAAACACTTAAGAAGTTACTTGGTGATGAGATTAAGGTACGAGAGCAACGCAGTGTCACCCAAGGTAAGAAGCTCATGGATATGTTGAGTTCAGCAATTAAGGGTTATCAGAACAAGGTACTTACTGCAGCAGAAGTCATTGATGAACTGATCAAGTTAGCTAAGACAATTCAGGAGTCAGACAAACTGGCTGAAGAACTCAACCTGACTGAATACGAATATGCGTTCTACTCAGCAGTAGCAGACAATGACAGTGCTCGAGAATTGATGCAGAAAGACATATTGAGAGAACTTGCAGTCGTACTCACTGATTCTATTCGTAAGAATGTGACTTTGGATTGGACGATCAAGGAAGCTGCTAGAGCAAAGTTAAGAGTCATCGTGAAGAGATTGCTGAAGAAGTATGGCTATCCACCTGATATGGCTTTATTGGCTACAGAAACTGTATTGGAACAGGCTGAGCAGTTGGCTGAAGAGCTTTCCAGTTCAAAAGAATAGGGTACAGATAGTGTTCAAAAAGACCGCTATATTAACCATAACCAAGGGGGCATTTTTACACTGCTGCTAACAAGGACAACCCTTCACTTATACTAGCTCAAAACTGATCTGACAGTTCCCCGTTTTTTATTGTGCCTGTCAGGTTAAATTTGGGCTAAATTCTTATCAGCCCAAATTCGTTTTCCATTAAGTAAAGTTTCAAATGGGCTTCCTGTTTGACATCTTTTGGGAATAGTTTCGGATATTTTGTTGTTCTAACTTTTCATGATGCTGTTGAATTTAGTCCAGATCTCATAAAACATTGTATAACTGAAACGCTGGAAAACCTATTTAGCAAATTTGGGGTGTAGTTTCCACTTGAAATAATTCAATTAAAAATAAATGTATGTATTTTATTTATTTTTTGATATATTTCAGTTTAACCTAAAAACGACTAGTGATAGTTATAAAAAGTTGTGCTTAGAAGAATCTTTATTATTTTCAGAGGTTTACTTATGAAAAAGTTAGTAATCTTATTATCAATGTCGACGGTTTTTTTATCAGCTTGTGGTAATAAACATGACAAAATGGTTGGCTACTGGCAATTAGAAAATGTGCAAGGAAAGCGCATTATGCAAATTTTTAAAGAGGGTAAAGATAGTTATATTCTTAAAGAAAATGTGGTTGCTCGTAGTAATGTGGTGAATGGTAAAGAGGGAAGTTCTCTCGTATTGGAAAAAAAAGATGATACTTTAGCGGTTAATAATGGTTTAGCTGCTATGCCCTTACATTTATCTGATGATGGTCAAACATTACGTATTTCTAAAAATCAGTACAAAAAAGTAGATGAAAATTTTGTCAATAAAACAATAGAAAATATTAAAGTGTGTCATGAAATTGAAACAGAATATCGGACTAAAGTTAAAGAACTACCTATTTTTACTCGTGACCCTGCAATTCAAGAGCAACGTAAAACGTTGGCTGAGTCAACTACTAAAAAAATGCAAGCCATTGAAGATTGTAAATTTGGTATCTACTGATAATTACACTATTTAATGAGGGTGTAAATAATTCTGTGTAAATGTGGTTTTAAAAATACTTGGTTACACGTTCATCAAACATGATACTAAAACGATTCATGGCAGCTTTCCAATTCTGAATGGGCATCGTCCATTTTTTGCTTGCTGCCATAATCGCTAAATATACCACTTTTTTCACAGATTCATCGGTTGGGAAGATTTTTCTTTTCTTGGTGGCATGGCGAATGACACTGTTCAAGGATTCAATTGCATTGGTGGTATAAATCGCCTTGCGAATGTCCATTGGATAGGCAAAGAACGTGTTGAGATTCGACCAGTTGGCAAGCCATGATTTACTGATTTGAGGATATTTATCGTCTCACTTTTGACCAAATTCATCCAGGGATGACATACAATCGATACAGCGCATCATTATTATTGAAAATGGTGCCATGATGAATAGGGTATTTGATTGGTATATGCAGTTGCCTCTTGAGTGGCAGTCGAGCCTGTTTGTCTATCGTGGGCATGGGGCCAACATTAAAACAGTAGTTAAATTATTAGAACAAGTATCGGATAACTGCTTGTTGGCATTTTATGGTGATCTTGATCCGTATGGGATTAATATTGCCTCTCATTTTTATAAAATACGTCCTTTAGCCCTGATTGTGCCTAGTATCTGGCAGGAGATCACAGTCACTCATATCGACAACAATGTGAATAAATTCTTGAAGCAGATCGTTCAGACTAGGGATATTGCATTTGATCAAGCTGAACCTTTGATTTTAAGAGAGCTATTTCATCATGTTGATCCTAGCCAAAATAATGGACAGTACTTCCCTCTAAAGATAACGTAACGTTAACTTTGGAGATCCAAGAAATGGCCAAACGTTTTAATCCCAAATTTAAACAGCAAGCAATTGATTATGCACTTTCAAACTCACACGAGCCTACAGCTGCAATCGCCCAGAAATTAGGTGTGGGTTATTCAACTTTAGACAAATGGATTCGTGAAGCCAATCCAGTGGGTTCAAGCAAACGTCAACTTTCACCAGAACAACAGCGGATATTGGAATTAGAGAAAGAAGTCAAACAGCTTAGGGAAGTCAATGACATCTTAAAAAAAGCGCATGTGTACTTTCTGACAGATCATGCCAAGAAAAGTACACGGTAATTCAAGATCTGGATGTGAATGAAGTCACTGTATCTTCTGTCTGTAAATGCCTGGGTGTCAGCACTTCAGGCTATTATGCCTGGCGAAAGCGCCAGACCAATCTAGCGCAGAAATATAATGATTTAAAAGCCGTATATTGGCAGCATCATGCACGATTGGGTGCACCTTCATTGGTACATGACATGCATGATTTAGGTTACAGCATGAGCGAACGAACCGTTGGAAGAATGCTTAAAAAGCTTGGTTTACGTAGCAGGATTGCACGTAAATACAAGCATACGACTGATTCAAACCATCGTTTGCCTACAGCACCTAACTTGTTAGATCGTCAATTTACGGTCAATGAACCCAATAAGATCTGGACAACAGATATTACCTATATCCGTACTAAGCAAGGTTGGCTGTATTTATGTGTGATGCTGGATCTATTCAGCCGTCGTATTGTCGGTTGGCAAACCAGCTATCGAATAGACCGTCAATTGGTATGTGATGCGTTTCATTATGCAATGGCTCGTCAGGGGTATCCAATGGGTGTCATGGTACATTCGGACCAAGGCTCACAGTACTGTAGTCGTGATTTTAGGGCGCTATTATTGACGAATAACTGCGTTCAAAGTATGTCACGCAGGGGAAACTGCTGGGATAATGCAGTGACCGAAAGCTTCTTTCATACATTGAAAGTTCATGTGGTCCATGGCAGTGTATTTGCCACTCGAAAAGAAGCGAATGCTGTCTTGTTTGACTATATTGAGATTTATTACAATCGAATCAGAAGACATTCTGCAAACGGCTGTTTAAGCCCAGAAGCCTTTGAACAGAAATATTTCAAGAATTTAGAGGGATTTGTTGTCCACGATACTGTCTAGGATCAAAAACTAGATCACCTACCTGTATATCTTCGATTTTTTTCCAAATTCTCCGTGGTAAATTTAGATCCCTCTGTACACGCACTAGAGTACCCGCAATAAAACACCCAGTAAGTGCTGGTATTTCTTTCAATTTATCACCCATAAAAAATGTCCCCTATTATTTGTTAATGATAATGTATGACTGTTAATTTTTTATCGTTCAAATTCTATTCTATTTAACATAATGGGCGTTATACGAAATTTTCAAAAAAATACAATAAAAATGCGAGCTTAAGGCTCCCATTTTTGATTTTTGTGTGTTATTCACCAATTAAAATGTCTATGCGATAAACCATTTAAAATGTCCTGTTTTTAACTGCAAGAGTCAAGAACAGGATTTAAATTTCTTTGTTCATTGCTAGCTTTCTGAGCTTTACGACTCGGC
>NZ_VPDM01000023.1:0-57857 GCF_013417645.1 Acinetobacter sp. YH12236 | reverse complement strand
CTGGCGACCATAGCAAGAGTGAACCACCTGATCCCTTCCCGAACTCAGAAGTGAAACCTCTTAGCGCTGATGGTAGTGTGGGGTCTCCCATGTGAGAGTAAGTCATCGCCAGCTCATTATTCCAAAAAGCCCTCTGCTCACGCAGGGGGCTTTTTTATGCGTGGGATTTCATGGTTATAGATTTTTCTATTGATACTTTATGATCTAAAAAAAGAGTTAAAGAGTAACAAGGTGCAGCCAAAACTTCAGAGCTATTAGCTGCACCATATTGTTTGAAGTAATTAAATTTTATCTATCCTTCTTTAAGATATTTAAGAATTGTCAATTACTTCCTGTTGATCAAGCTGACGACGAGCATGTTTAAATGCTGTTCTTAGCCCTTCTTCTAAAGTCGGATGATAGTAAGGCTTTGCCAAAATCTGATGAATATCTTGTTCTGCATCAATCATCCAGGCTAGTATGTGTGCTAGATGTTCGGCTTGAGGGCAGAATAATTCAGCACCTAATAATTTTCCTGACATTTTATTTATATATACTTCAGCCCCACCTTTATTTTCTGAAAGAATTAACGCGCGTCCCTGTCTTTCATAAGATACAAAGCCTCTAATATATTCCGTATTTTTCTCTTCTAGCTGTTTGAAACTTTGTCCAATAATCGCCATTTCTGGTTGGCTAAATACGATTGCCAAAGGAGTTAGGGCAGAAATAGGCTGAACATCTGGAAAATTTAAGCAGTTCTGGACCACTTCTTTACCATTATGGGCAGCTTCATGTTGAATTGGGACATCAGGGGCTGCATCGCCAACAATAAAAATAGGCAAGTTTTCTAATTGCTTGGTTTTTTTATTAATAGGTAGCTTTTTAACATCTTGGAATTCAGGATTAATTTTTTCCAAACCTAATCGATCTAAATTAGAACTACGTCCAGTAGCTGAGAGTACATAATCTACTTCAAGACTTTGTTTTTGATCATTCTCTATATAGTCAATTTTTACCTGATCAGTAAGGAGTTTGACTTGATTAGGTAAAGTTTTAAATTTGATATCCAGCTCGTTATTTAATTGCTCTCTAACCAAAGCTTGTAGAGTTGGACTGGTGAGTGCACCTATTTTCTGACTACGAGCAAACATAGTAGTACGTACCCCTAAACGTTGCATGGCTTGAGCCAATTCAATTGCAATAACGCCACTACCAATCACTGCTAAGGATTTAGGTAGCTGTGTAAGTTCAAAGATTTCATCAGATGTCAGGAGTTTATCGCCTAGTTCATCTTTTAAGGTAGCATCAAAATTTGGTCGAGAGCCTACTGCAATAATAAAACTTTTAGCTTGATAAGATTTTCCTTCTACTTGGACTGTTTGAGCATTGGTAAATTTTGCGTGCCCTGATACCTTATGAGTTGAATCCCATTGTTCTACTTCTTTTAAAGTGGCCCGAATATAATGATCACGAAGCTTATGCAGGCGATCCATAACGGTGGAGGTATTTATTACGGCATCATGCTGTAATCCGAGATTTTCTGCAGTTTTTATCTCATGCATACGGTTAGCAGAAGAAATCAGAAGCTTGCTCGGCATACAGCCTACACGAGCACATGTTGTATCCCATGAACCGGCATTAATAATTAAAATATTTTGGGTATATTTAATAGCTTCTTTATAAGCACTGATTCCTGCTGTGCCTGCGCCGATAATGATTAAGTCGTACATTTATTGCTCTTATCAAATTTATTTGATTGTTATAAGCTAGCATACAAAACATTTGGCTTACCTTTATTTACATAAAAGCTCAACTGTGGTTACATAACGCATAATTAAATAAAGATTGATAACAAACTCTGAAGATAGAGGGACTTGGGGATTTAAATGATTAGTAAACAATTAAGTATGAAGTTATCTGCTCTTACTTTTGCACTAATGTTGGCCGGCTGCGGCGGTGGTGGTAGTGACGGATATTATAATAGTGGATCAAATTCCGGTAATACTGGGGGAGGTTCAGATAATGGTATTGAAAATCCTGAAGTTTCTAAACTTAATATTAGTAATGTAGAAATCATTGATGAGAATGGCAAAATAACTACAGTAATTACAAGTGCTGGTGCTATTGCGCAAGTTAAAGTGACAGATGAAAATAAATCACCTTTAAGTGGTGTATTAGTTACTTTTTCAGGTGAAGGAATTGCATTTAGTACTAGCAATGCTTCTGTATTGACAGATATGAATGGTGTCGCTGTCATTGCAATTAAACCAGTTGATGATCAAATAACAGGTGCGTATAAAATTTCAGCTGCAGCTGAGATGAATGAAAATACTGCTCAATCCGCGGCAACAAACTTCACTATTGGTCAATTACAAACTAAGTTTGATAACGTTAAATTAGAAAGTACATCAATTGAAGCGGGTGGCTCAGTTAGATTAACTGCAAATACTGTTGATAAAAATACTGGTGTACTTTTAAACAATATTAAGGTTAACTTTGAAGCTGAATGTGGAACATTTAGCACGAATGAAATTTTTTCTAATCAAGGGATTGTTGAAACTATCTATACTGCTATTTCAAGCGGTGGTCAATTATGTACTGGTACTCAAAAATTAACACTTTTAGCAAACAATGGGGCTGTCACTACAACTCAAAATGTGAATATTAATGCGATTAAGGCAAACTCCATAGTTTATACTTCTGGAGAGTTAAAATTAGGCATTCTAAGTAGTGGATCAAGTTCATCTGGAAAAGTTGAATTTACAGTATATTCAAACAACATTCCTGCACGTAATCAGGATGTGAACGTTGAGCTAGTTTACGCACCAAATGATTTTTCATTTGTTTCTTTAAATAATAAAACAAGTAAAATAATTAAGTCTGATGATCAAGGGCGAGTTATTGTTGATGTATTCCCAGGAAGTATTCCTGGCCCTGTAGAAATTAAGGCGACTTTAGTAAGTGACTCACAGGTTACTGCATTATCTAAAGATGTTTCAGTAGCAACAGGCCGTGTAACACAAAATGGTTTTAGTCTTTCTGTAAGTAAAAATGCTTTACAGTGGAATGTAGATGGGGATAAAGCTACTATCACAGCTCGACTACGTGATCGTGTAGGAAATAAAGTACCAGATGGTACAGTCGTAAGTTTTAATACAGAGGGTGGTAGTATTACACCTAACTGTTCAACTGTAAATGGCGAATGTAGTGTGGAATTACAAACACAAGATCCACGTCCTGCTGACAATCGTGTAACAGTATTAGCGTATGTTGAAGGGGATAAATCTTATATCGACAAGAACTCAGATAATTTATATACAGCGGGTATTGATGAATTAACTAGTAATATTGGTGATTTTTTCCGTGATGATAATGAAAATAATATCTTTGAAAATGCGCTTGGTGAGTTTTTATATAAGAGAGGTGCCATCGGTAATACTTGTACACCAAGTAGTATCACACAGCCTAATATACAAGGTACTTGTAATCAGAATTTGCAAGCAGTAATACGTCAACAGTTGATATTTGCTTTCAGCTACGACACCCCTACTGTAGTAGATGAGAAAATTACAGATAGAGCTAAATTCAGTTTTAATGTTTTTGGTAATAATGCTCAATCAGTACCAATGCCAACAGGAACAGTAGTATCAGTGACTGCTGAAGATAATACTAAAGACAATGAAAAATCATGTACTGCAGAGTTATGGAGCGGAAATGCTACAGTGCCAAATGTATTTAATCTTTTAACTCCTAATAGCTTTAAAACAAGTTCTCAAGTTTATTATGAATATAAGCTTAAAGACTGTGATGAACGTGATAGTCTGATTTTAAGTATTACTGCACCAAATGGAAAAGTACGTAAAAAAGAATATATTCTTAATTAATAAAAAAACAGCGCTTCGGCGCTGTTTTTTTTGAGAACTTCTTTTTAAAAGTTAAACAGAAGTTCCCATACTGACACCCACAGTAGGCTTAAAATGCATTGAACTACAACCCATCAATGCAAGACTGCAACATATAACCAGTAAGAATTTATTCATAGGTCGAGCTCTGAAACTAAAAGGAGATGTTGACTAAAAGTACATCTCCCCCAAATATCTTAATCATCCAGCAGATCCATCTGTTTCGCCAGCTGATATAAATTGTTGGAGCGATTTCCTGTACGGCAGAACATCAAGATCGGCTTTGGTAATTCGTTATAATGGTTAGCAAAGGTGCGCACATCAAGCTCGGTAATCTGGCCAGCAACTACTGGCTGGAAGACATAATCCAGACCTGCACTACGAGCAGCTTCCTCAATTTGTACGCTGGTTGGCTGTTCAGGGCCACCTTCCATATCCGGACGATTATTGATAATTGATTTAAAACCTTTTTCAACTACTTGAGAGATATGTTCAGGACCAATTTGGCCAGCAAAGCCTACATTTTCGCTCATGATGTCACTCCATTATGTCATTTATCTTGATATGCTTTATGATAGCATTAAGCTGAAAACATGATGGCCTAGTTCTGAAAAATTTATAAACGATTACAACTATAAAATAACGCAATGGAGCGCGTATGTACGCCTATACAGTCGAACCACTGTATGTCAAAAGCGGTCAGGAAGTGATTGCTGCGGATTTCTATCGTCCTCAACAGATTGACAAACCAGCTGTGATCCTGATGGCTCATGGCCTGGCTGCTTTACGTCATTTTAAACTGGTGCAATATGCCCAGCGTTTTGCCAGTGCAGGTTATGCGGTGGTTCTGTTTGATTATCGCTATTGGGGAGGCAGTACCGGGCGTCCGCGTGAACTGGTATCGATCAGTGCTCAACTTGAAGACTGGCGTACAATGATTCAGCATTTGCAGGTACGTAAATCCATTGATGCCAAACGGATTGTGTTATGGGGAACAGCATTGAGTGGCGGGCATGTACTGACATTGGCCGCAGAACTAAAAAATATTCAGGCGGTAATGGTACAGGTACCCTTTGTTGATGGTGCAGAAAGTGCCAAACTTTATCCTTTGCAGCAATTGCCTAAAGCCCTGAAGATTTCCAGTCAGGATTATATGGGGGCAAAGGTAGGAATGGCGCCCAAGACCTTGCCGGTGGTTGATCGTCATGAACTCTGTTTTATGCCGACACAAGACAGTTATGAAGGATATCTATCCATTGTGAATCCAGATTATTACTGGAGTGGTCATATCCCAGCCCGGGTATTCTTTAAATTGATGCGATATCGTCCTATTCAGGAAGTCCGCAAAATCACTATTCCTGTTCTGTTTATCGCAGCACAACAAGACAGCCTGATTCCCATTGAAGCCAGTCGGGAAACCGCAACCAATATTGCACCATTTGTACAATATCATGAGTGGAATATGCGGCATTTTGATATTTATCATGGTGAATGGTTTGAAAAAGCAGTCTCGACCCAATTAGAATTCTTACATCAACATATTGGAGTGCGCTAGATGATCATTGTATGCCCGAATTGCCAGGCTAAAAATCGTGTGCCTGAAGAAAAATTAACGGCCGATCCAGCATGTGGTCAGTGTCATCAAGCTTTAGTTCCACTGGCGCCGATTGAGCTAAATGAACAGAACTTTAGTCAGTTTGTCACCCATAGTGATCTTCCCATCCTGATTGATCTATGGGCAGACTGGTGTGGTCCATGTAAAATGATGGCACCGCATTTTGCTGCTGTAGCAAAAGAAAATCCACAAGTGGTATTTGCTAAAATTGATACCGAAGCCAATCCGCGATTAAGCTCAGCATTTAATGTACGTAGTATTCCGACGCTGGTTTTGATGAATAAAACCAATGAAATTGCTAGAATAAGCGGTGCATTACGTTCAAGCGAACTACAAAAGTGGCTTGATCAGCAGTTAAATAATGCTCAATCCTAATTTAAAAAGCCTGGAGTTCAAGTGACAGATTCTCATATTAAACCAGAGGGAGTACTTTCCCTGCAGACGATTGCAATGCCTGCGGATACCAACTGGAGTGGAGATGTATTTGGTGGCTGGATTGTTTCACAAATGGACTTGGCGGGAGCAATTCATGCAGAGCGCTTTAGTAAAGGACGCTGTGCAACGATTTCGATTAACCAGATGACCTTCCTGGTTCCTGTGAAAGTCGGCGATGTCATTAGCTGCTATACCAAAATTCTAAAAGTCGGTAATACTTCAATCCAGATGCAAATCGAAGTATGGGACAGTCATGATAACTCACGTGCACCTGTACGCGTGACTGAAGGGGTATTTACCTTTGTCGCAGTAGATGTCAAAGGCAATAAACGTCCAATTCCAGATGAAGCAAAACAGAAATTTGCAGAATCTCAGCAGAACTCATAATTCATGAAATAAAAAAATCCCAGATCAATAATCTGGGATTTTTTTATCTGTATTGAAATTAGCCTGGCTTCAACTGGTTCTTGGCAATCCAAGCCCAGAGCATTTCACATTGAATCGGTGCTTCACCAGATTCATCAGTTACAATAACTTGTACTAGTGTTTCACCTTTTTCTGAACTTTGCATCAATTGCTGCTGTTCAGGAGTCAACGTAGCCACCGCAGTCATGGCACCTTTGGTTGGACGCTTAAAGTCCACTTTTAGGCTTTTAATCAGAACCACTGCGCTGTCAGGCACATTCATCGCAGTCACAAAACCGGTCGCTGTTTCTGCCAGCAGTGCCATGGCACAGGCATGAATCTGACCGATATGGTTCTGCATGACCTTATGATTGGCCATACTTACCACGACTTTGGAAGCACTGATTTCCTGATAGCGAATCTTGGCAGAGCCAACCATCGGAACTACTCGGCCAAAAGTCTTACTCAATAAAGCAGTACGCATACCTTGCGGTAATCTTGATGTCGCTTTGACCAGTTTGGTCAGTCGGTTGCTCTTTGCCATAATTCCATCTACAGACGTTGAAATATCTTAGTCTTTAAAGTTGTTAAACTGTAAAGGCAGACCGAATTGTTGTTCTTTCAGGAATGCCATCACTTGTTGCAAGGTATCGCGTTTTTTATCAGTCACACGAATCTTGTCACCCTGAATTGAAGATTGCACTTTAATGCCGCTTTCTTTAATGGCCTTATTAATTTTTTTCGCCGTATCTGAGTCAAGGCCATCTTTAAGCTTGATCACCTGAACTACATTTTTGCCTGAAGCGGTCATTTTTTGTGGATCTAGTGCCTGAATATCCACTTTACGCTTGAAGAAATGATTTTCCAGCATGGTATACACTTGCTCACATTGGAAATCACTTTCTGTGCTAATTTTAATTTCCTTGTTTTTTTCATTCAGTTCAATAGAAACATCCTGTCCACGGAAATCGAAGCGGGTTGCAATCTCTTTTTGGGTATTTTGAACTGCATGATTTACTTCAAAAATTTCTAATTCAGAAACAATATCGAAAGAAGGCATAGTTTAGACCTTTACAAAGGGAAAGAATATCTGAGATGCTAGGGATGTTTTCTTCATTTGCCAAGTGTTGTTTACATCAAAGGAGTGCGCAATGATCCGTAAACAAGAAATTACAACATTTGAGTTCCCAGAAAATGCTGTAATCTGGGATGTACGAGATGCAAGTGCTTATGCTGAAGCACACGTGAAAGGGGCGGTCAATCAGCCCATTAACGATCTTTCAGCAGATAGCCTGACTCAGGTGTCAGCGGATCAACCGATTTACATTTTATGTGGTGGTGGGAGTAAAGCTCCACGTGCAGCTGAAAAGTTAGAAGGTTTTGACAGCTCACGTGAATATGTCATCCTGATGGGTGGTACTCGTGCTGCTCGTGATGCAGGTATGCCACTGGAACAAGGTGCATAATTGACCTTGTGAAAAAAAACGCCTAAGGGCGCTTTTTTGTTGTCTGGATTTCTTCAAAGTCCCCCTTCTTTAAAGGAGGATTTAGGGGAATTAAACTCTTTCTAAAACTTCCTCCCTTGCGGAACAGTGTTCCTCACTCTTTATTAAAGGGAGGAGCTCTTTAATTTTGAGGCTTAAAATAAGGCTTCTTGGCTTTTACCTTCTTTTGAAAACGTGTTACGTCGAGTTTTTTTACCAAGTTTGAAGGTGCGGGGCAGGCTTCTCCCAAAATCTGGGCTGCCAGAATTTCACTACACAGTGGTGCAAATAGAAAACCTTTAGAGCCAAGACCCGCAAAACTGTAAGCTTCTTGATCTACATTCATCTTACCGAGCAAGGGAAAATAATCTTGACTCTGGGCGCGTACTGCTGCTCGACCTTGCCAGGTTTCGGTAGAGGGTAATAACTGTGCATATTCAGGAAAGACACTGTGGATAAGTTCATAATTATGCACATGATCTTCTACTAAGACTTCTGCATCATCCCGGCCTGGATAGAATGAAGCACCCAAAATCAGTTGTTCTGGATTGAGCTGCATACAGTAACCGCCGTAACTATAGGCTGTATCCTGATTCAATGGCTGATCTTGATTATTGACCCAGCTGACCTGTCCACGAATCGGTTTCAGGACTGGATAATGTTCAAAGAATTGCTGGGTATCACGTGCGGTACATACAATGATGTGATCAAACTTGCCTAAGGATTGCTGCTCTGCAAATAACGCAGGCTGTTCAGCAGCCTCAATATGACTAATTTTGGCTTGTTTATACTGAATAAGAGGATGCTGCAGAATTTCATCACGCAGTTGATGAGGTGAAACTGCACCCGCTGCTAATAGTTTTAAAGCTGGAAATTCAGTTTGAATCTCTTGGTCTGCTGCACTTTGAGCAGCAAGAATTTCTGTGGGATATTCATCTGCCAATCCTAAAAGCTGTTCAGGATTTTTTAAGGCAAGCTGATTGACCTGAATTGAGCGAAAAGCTTTAAATTTCTGATAATGAATTAAGGCATGCTGCCAGGCCACCGTCATCAGATGTTCAGCACTTTGCTCAACTGGACACAGTTTAGGATTGAGCAGGGCAAGGGGATTGCCGGAACCGCCTGAAAGCGGTGCTGACTGGTCGTAAATCGTGATTTGATGACCACGCTGAGCGAATGCCCATGCTGCACTTAAACCTGCGATTCCAGCGCCAATCACAGCGATTTGACGAGGTCTGGTAGGATTCTCTAGATCCGGTTTAGTTTTTTTTTGAGCAATTTCCTGTTCTAAAGCCGTTTCACTGCCTTTATTTTCTTCAACAGGATTCCAGATCGCTTTCAGCATTTCACGTTTATGCCCAAATCCACGTGGACGGGAAATAGAGACTCCATGACGTTTTAAACCACGCTTTAAGACACCCGCAACACTGAAAGAAGCAAAAGTCGTTCCGGTCTCGGATAAGCGCACGATATTATTTAAAACATTTTCTTCCCACATGTCCGGATTGCACGAAGGCGCGAAGCCATCCAGAAACCAGGCATTAACGGGTGCAGTTTTTTCAATGACAGGAAAGACATCATGTGCATCTCCCAGCCACAGATCCAGACTGAAACGCTCTTCAGGAAAGCTGAGACGATGACAACCGGCAATCGGCATTGGATATTGGGAGATGAGTTGATCTGCTAGCGGTTTCAATTCTGGCCAGGCATTTAAGGCACGGACTAAATCTGCTCTAGAAAGCGGAAATTTTTCTACTGAAATCGTATGCAGATGGCTTTGGTTATCCGGACGAACCTGTTGCCAGAGTTGCCATAACGCCAGAATATTTAAACCCGTACCAAAACCCGTTTCACCGACACAGAAATATGCAAAAGGTTTTAAATCGGCCAGACGGGTACTAAGTTCATTGCCATTTAAAAAGACATGCCGGGTTTCCAGCAATCCATTGTCTTTGGAAAAATACACATCACCAAATTGCTTGGACACAGGCACATCAATGCCATCCACCAATTGCCAATCCAGATCGGCAGTTTGAATTGCATGCGACAAAACGGGTACAACCTTAAAGATATTTGGACGGCTTATAGATTACCACTGACGGCGACGTTTGGTATAAACATAGCTCGCTATCAGAAAGCCAAGTAATACACCGACTGCCAAAGTTGCAGCGCCGTAGAGAAACATCTGGGCACTACGTTCACTTTGCAGGACCTGTACCTGAACCCCGAGATTGTCGTTCTTGAGCTGCAATTCCTGATTTTGTGACAGGGCTTCCAGATTGGCTTTTTCCAGTTGCTGTAGACGCGTTGCCTGATCTTTGACTAAAGCTTTGACTTTGGCATCTTGCTGGGCTTTCTGCTTGGCGATTTCTTCTGCGGTGAGCGGCTTTTTCTCAGTCGGCTGAACAGTCTGAGCAGTTGTTGCAACTGCTGGAATAATTCCAGCCTGCTGTGCAGAAGCGCCCTGAGCAGGTGCTTGTGTGGTAACAGCTTGGACAGGAGTAGCTGCTGGCTGTGTAGCCGGGGCAACTGGAGCAGAAACTTCAACAGCCCAGGCAGAAGGAATCATGAAACAAAAGCCAATGAAACTGGCGGTAACAGCGCGCATGAACCTTATCCTTTAGGAAATGCTTTATTAAATGGTTTCACATCAATATGCGCGTATACGCCTTCTTTCAGGAATGGCTCATCCTGTAACCATGCATCCAGTGCTTCACGACTGTCAAAATCAACGATGATGGTGCTGCCATAGAAACCGGCTTGAGGATTGGCTGGATCTTTAGGCATGGCACCTGCAACAATCAGACGGCCTTCAGCATCTAACTGTTCTAGACGTGCAAGATGTTGTGGACGAATCGCAAGGCGTTTTTCAACTGTACCTTCCCGGTCGGTACAGCTAACGACGAATAATGGCATGATGACTCTCTATCGTTTGTAGTTGGACTTATTCAGCTGTTCTAAAGTATTTGCGCAATACAATAAACTGAATAATGATAAAGGAAAACATCACGATCATGTCACCGAATGCAGTAAATTCGCCCCAATATTTTCCATCCATCCATAAATAGGCGAAGAATGTATGCAGAAATGACATGAGAGTAAACATACCGACCCAGGCATAGTTTAATTTAAGCCAGCCTTTGGCACTCAAATTGAATACCGGACCAAACAGACGCTGGATGAGTGGCTTCTTATCTTTGCTAAACCATGGCGATAACAGGAAGACACCTGCAAAGACCAGATTCAGTAATACAGCTTTAAGACGAATATAGAAATCGTCGCTGAGCATCAGGGTGATCCCACCGAAGATCACCGTCATAAACAGAACAATCCATTGCTGTTTGTCCAGGCGAAATTTCTGCATGACAAATAACGCACCATAGACCACCAGCATGGAAATGATCAGACCCGTAGTTGCAACGAGAATATTGTTATTGTCGACACCCCCCGCAGAACCGATCAATTGTAGAAGTTGATGGTCAGTGTCTTTTGGATCTACAGTTTTATATAAATAAAAGAAAATAATGAGTGGCACAAAGTCTAAAAGTGCTTTCATGTTAGAGTATCTAAATCTGATCAAATAAATGTCATAGTATAGAGATGCACGGCGTAGATTTACATACACATAGTAATATTTCTGATGGAACTTTGAGTCCTCAGCAATTGGTCGAAGCGGCTGCGGACAAACTTATCCATACTTTGGCCCTGACTGATCATGACACTATGGACGGTTTAGTGTTGGCTGAAGAAGCTGCCAAAAATCATGAGATTAAGATAATTTCTGGAGTCGAGATTTCTAGCCAGTGGTCACGTCCTGCGACCAAGAAAAATTATGGCGTACATATTGTGGCACTCAATGTTCAGAATCCTGAGCCGTTACAAAAAGCCCTCAATCAGCAGAAGATCATTCGTGCCGAACGCTCTAAACAGATCTGTGACCTTCTGGTTCCTTTAATTGGTCAGGATATTTATGCTGACGTGATTGCCAAAGTTGATAATATTCCTGATCGGGTTACCCGAACCCATATTGCCAAAACGCTGGTAGAAAAAGGCATTGTGACCCGCCCCCAACAGGCCTTTGATAAGTACATCAAGGAAGGTAAAAAGGCCTATGTCAAATTTGATGGTCTGGGTCTGGAAGAAACCATTCAGGTCATACATGACAGCGGTGGCTTTGCCGTGTTGGCGCATCCAACCCGTTATGATTTATCCGCGACTAATATTCGTTATCTGATCGAGATCTTCGCCAAGTTTGGTGGAGATGCGGTGGAGTTGCCGCCCGCTATTGATCCAAGTTCAACCCGTCAGATGGTTGACCGGATGATTGCAGAGCAAGGACTTAAAGTTTCAATTGGCAGTGATTTTCATGGTGACCATATGCCCTGGATTAAACTGGGGAATGTGCCGAGCTTAAAACCAGGGCAGGTCGGGATTTGGGAGAGTTTTTGTTAATTCTAAATCTTGATGAATGGATCAGTTTTAAGATCTTGGGCGAATTTATACATCAAATGCAGAATGAGGACATTAACAAGTAATAAGGCCCATTCAGAAGTGATTAAAGTCATGATGACGATATACAGCATGATGGAAGTCAGGACTAAATTTCGATAAAAGTTTGGATGTTTTTTTGAAATGAACAGATGATCAATCTTGAGATCAAGTTTGAACTTACGATAGGCAATCACATCAATGCGTGAGGATAAGGCGAGTTCCAATTGTTTAAAGTATTTTGCATGAGAATGAATGAGATAAGTTTTACCATAACCTGTGGTTAACTGTAAGTCATGACTTTCTGGACAGGTTCTCAAGGCTTCTATGTGTGTAATTCGGGATAAGTCGAGCATAAGCGCCGATGGGATTTTTTCTAATCTCCCTAGTCCTCTTTGTGCTCCAACTTCTGTGCCAATGAATATTGAAAAATCATTATTTTGGGAAATTTCAAATAACTGGATGATTACATGAGAGCGTGTCAAAAAATGTATATCGATCAGTTGCCCAATCATCGCATCACTTAATTTGACTTGAAGTGTAAAAAAAGGCGAAAGATTAAAAACCTGTTTTAAATCTACATTAAACCAGATGCCTTGATCATGATTGGGCAGTTGTAATAATAACTGTGGCTGTTTCACCTGCCACCATTTTGCACGAATAGTACGTTGAGCCAGAATAATTGCTTGTGAATGTTGGACTGCTTGCTCAGTCATATCTTTTTTGAGTTGAGGATCGATCAAATATTTTTGTATAAAAAAAGGAAACTTTAAATTTATTCCTCGATCCTGAAACAGAAAGAGGGGAACACATAGACTAAATAAAATATGGAAAACAGGCCTACGTTGAAGATCGAGAAAAAGTTCTGATTGGACTAATGAACTCACTATAAAAGCCAAGATGGCACAAAGTAAAAATAGTGCTAAAGCCAACCATGGTCGAACAATGGGTTGAGGCACCGCTTGTTGAATTTTTTGTTTTAATTTCATATTTTTTTGAATTTTTAGATAAAAATTAGAACCTCAAAATGCTAATTCTGAGGCATTTATTTATAAATTATAGCAAATTATTATCTTGTGCCTGAATCGGTGGCGGTGTCGGTTTGCCCAGAGTGCCTAACAGTTCGATTTCAATGGTACGAACCATGGAGTCCAGTGGCAAGTCATTGCTTTGAGTTCCGAAAGGTTCTTCAATCTCTGAGCTTAGTGCATCCAGTCCCAAAAAAGTATAGGCCAAAATACCGACCAGCAAAGGCGTAAACAGACCAAGCGTTGAGCCCAGACTAAAAGGTAAAATAAAACAGAAAAAATATACGGTACGGTTCAAGAGTACCGAATAGGCAAAAGGCAAAGGCGTCGTCGCAATCCGGTCACAACCTGTCTGCACAATACTGAGTTCCGCGACATGATTATTCATCTGCATATAAATGATGTCAGAGATTTCACCTTCTTTGAGAGCTTGCATTAGCTCCCACTGAATCAGACTCAAGGTATATTGCGGTGCATTGGCCTGTTGATAGAGCTGAGTAATCGCCTGCTGGCTCATCCCACTTGTTTCCACCAGTTCAGTCGGATTGGCTGTCTGATGGCGCAGACGGTCACGCAGTACGTTCGCGAAAACGATGACGTGCTGAATCACACGTTCACGACGGCCTTGAGACAACATCCGGCAGTCACGGTCAAAATGACGTGCATTGGCAATCAGAATACCCCAGAGTTTACGTGCTTCCCACCAGCGGTCATAACAAGCAGTATTTTTAAATCCGAGAAAGATAGACAGTACTACGCCGATGAGGGTAAAGCCGACGAGAGGGAGTTCTGGAAAATGAAAATAACCTACACGTGAAAAACCACCAATAATGGCTGAAATCAGCATGACCACGCCTAAAGGAGGTAAAACCTTAGGTAAAATCGTTCCTCGCCAGGAAAATAATAATTTAAAAACGTTCTGCTGGTCACGTACGATCATTTATTGGAATCATCACAATTTTTTTTCATGATCTTCTTGAGTTGTAGCTGCTTTGTCAAGTGCTATTCCCCCTTAGGCTTCAGGTTTGATGAGTTGCTGCTCAGCAAAGGAAAAACTGCCCTCCAGCGCGATGATGCAATGGTCAATTAAACGGATATCGACCAGTCGACATGCCTGTTGAATCTGGCGGGTCAGATACAGGTCAGCTTTAGAAGGAGTGGCTTGGCCCAAGGGATGATTATGCGCAATCACAATTGAAGTTGCCTGTTGGGTAATGGCATATCTGAGCAACTGATTAATCGAAATATCACATGCATTCACAGAGCCATAAAACAGCTTTTTAAATGCAATTTTCCTTAAACTGGCGTCCAGACACAGGACCGCGAATACTTCCTGATTTTCCCCCAGTAATTCGAAACGTAAATAATCCCGCAGTCTTTTTGAATTACTCAGTTCTAAGGCATCCTGTTTAAGATGCTCGGCAATATAACGCCGTCCTAATTCTTTAACAGCCATTAGCTGAGTGTATTTGCTAATGCCCATGCCATGAAACTGGCTGACTTCCTCTAAGGGTGCATCGAGTAAAGCAGTTAGATGACCAAAATGTTGAATCAGTAGCCGTGCTAATTCTACGGCTGAATGCTGTTGTGAACCTGATCGGAGAAAAATGGCCAGCAGTTCCGCATCAGATAAACTTTCTGCCCCATATTGAATTAAACGTTCCCGCGGCCGTTCCAGTTCAGGCCAGTTTTTGATTGAAAATTGCATAGTTATTAGACTTATTTATTATGAATTATGAGTTTTCCCTGAAGCTGATCTCTTGGGAATGCAATTATTTAATGCTATTGTGAGCCCCACTGCAACAGAAAGGTAAGCTGTTCGTGAGCTTTGATCTAAGTGTAATTCCTCATAAAAATATCATTTTAGCAGTCACTGGCGGTATTGCTGCCTATAAATGTGCCATTCTGGTTCGCCGTCTGAAAGATGCCGGGTTTAATGTGCGGGTCGTCATGACTCAAGGCGCACAGGCTTTCATTACCCCTTTGACCTTTCAAGCCTTGTCAGGCAATCCGGTACATACCGAGTTGCTGGATCCTGAAGCTGAAGCGGGCATGGGGCATATTGAGCTGGCACGTTGGGCTGATCTGTTATTGGTTGCGCCAGCCAGCTGCGACACGCTGGCAAAATTTGCAGCAGGCCTTGCAGATGATTTGCTGAGCACTTTGTATCTGGCAACCAATGCACCGGTCTGGGTCGCACCAGCCATGAACCAGCAGATGTGGGCTGCCAAAGCAACCCAGCGTAATCTTGCGACTTTGATTGAAGATGGCGTACATGTGATTATGCCGGATGCCGGTTCACAAGCTTGTGGTGATGTAGGCTTGGGCCGTATGCCGGAGCCGGAAGAGCTGGCACGTCAGGTCACAGAATATTTCCATAAAGCTCAGCGCGCGATTGCAGAAAAATTTGGCATGCTGGCGGGCAAGCAAGTCACGATTACAGCTGGTCCGACCCGTGAAGCGATTGACCCGGTACGTTATATTTCCAACCACAGTACCGGGAAAATGGGTTTTGCATTGGCAGCAGCCTGTTATGCAGCTGGAGCGAATGTCACCCTGATTGCTGGTCCGGTGAGCCTAGATACCCCAAATGGCGTCAAACGTAAAAATGTTTCTTCGGCAGTGCAAATGCTGAATGAAAGCATGCAAATGCTGGAGCAGGGTTGTGACATCTTCATTGCGACCGCTGCAGTAGCTGATTATCGTGTCGCACAGGTAGCCGAGCATAAAATCAAGAAAGCAGGCGATGAGCTGAATGTCGCTTTAATAAAGAATCCGGATATTGTGGCGACCATCGCACAGCAGGAAAAACGTCCATTTATGGTCGGCTTTGCTGCAGAAACCCGTAATATTGAAGAATATGCAGCGGGCAAACTGGTGGCGAAAAAACTGGATATGATTGCCTGTAATGATGTTTCGCGTGCGGATATCGGCTTTGCTTCTGATGAAAATGCCATGACGGTATTCTTTGCCGAACACTATCATCTGGATAAGCGTGATCTGGACAAAGCCTCTAAACAGGAAATTGCTCAGCAACTGGTTGAAGCGATCCATGATGCCTTGCACCATGATCCTGCTGCAGAAGATGATTTTTAAGTTTTCAATGACGGTTAAAGCCCTGACTGATTCAGGGCTTTTTTATAGGGTTTTTTACCATGAAGTTAAAAAGCCAGTACAACATAAAAATAAAAACGACTTTATAGACTAAGGATTTATTTATTCATTTATTTAAAAAAAGTATAAAATGGATCACAGAATAATCCAAAGATGAAAAGTTTTACACATCTGTAAAGCAGTGAGAGAACACAAGGGGGCGGGATGAAAAAAATCATAATGATATTGATGATCGCCTGTCTGGCTGGATGCAGCTATTTTGTATCGATTGATGAACTGGCCAGAAATATTCAAGGACAAATGCAGCAAGAATTTAATGCCAATCCGAATTATCAGCATTATCGTCTGACTGTAGTAAATGTAAAAATCCGCCATCGCAAAGGCAATGAGTTTGAAGCAGTTTCACATCTGAATTATCAGGGCAATGAATATCCCATTAACGTTAAAATTTCAAAGGTGAATGGTGGTTATAGCTGGGCCATTGAAGATGATGCTTTTGCCTTTATCGATGAAATCGAGATTGAAAAATATCGTCAGCAACTGGATCGTGAACTGGAACAGTTGGCCTCATCACTTGATGATCTGGAACCTGTGCATGAACCTACCAATATTGAGTTAGGGCCAGATGTCCGTCCAGTTACAGAGCCTGTTCTGCAAGCGGCTTCCTATGATGAAGAACCGATTCCGGTCGGAAATATTACGGCCTATACCCACTAATTTTTATTTTAGGTCATAAAAAAGCACCGGGTCTCGGTGCTTTTTGATTTTAAGGCTGAACTTGATGTTCACGCAGATAATCTTCAGTGCGCTGCATGGCTTCCTGAATATTCAATAATGCTGTTTCTACATCTTTTAGCGTTTTGGCATTGCCACCACTTAAAGCCTGACGCCATTTACGTGCACCTGGTAAGTTCTGAAATAAACCTAAAATATGACGGGTAATAATTGACAATGGTGCACCTTCAGCCATACGTTGGGCAATATAAGGCAGCATTTGTTGCATGATCTCAAAACGGTCCGGTGCTTCGAGATTCCATAGTTGACCCAGCTCAGCTAACAGGTACGGGTTGTGATAGGCTTCGCGGCCAATCATCACGCCATCGACATGCTTGAGATGTTCAAGCGTTTCTGCATAAGTTTTAATTCCGCCATTAATTTCAATGGTCAGTTTCGTACGGTCCTGCTTCAGACGGTAAACATCTTCATAGCGTAGTGGCGGGATTTCACGGTTTTCTTTAGGTGAAAGACCTTGGAGTAAAGCAATTCGGGCATGCACAATAAAGTTATCGCAACCGGTTTTGGCGACCGTATCCACAAAATGCAGCATTTCTTCATAAGAATGCATGTCATCAATACCAATGCGATGTTTCACACTGACCGGAATATCCACGGCATTACGCATTGCATCAATACATTCTGCGACCAGATCAGGTTCAGCCATCAGGCAGGCACCAATTTTATTATTCTGTACCCGATCACTCGGACAGCCGACATTCAGGTTAACTTCATTGTAACCCCAGTCCTGAGCCATTTTAGTACAAGTTGCCAGATCTTGAGGGTTGGAACCGCCGAGCTGTAACACAATCGGATGTTCTTCTTGATTGAAGTCCAGATGGCGTTTGGCATCGCCATGAATGATGGCGCCCGTAGTCACCATTTCGGTATATAAAATGACATTTGGATTAAACAGGCGCGCAAAGAAACGATAATCTTTTGTCGTCCAGTCCATCATCGGCGCAACACTGATGCGAGGTTGAAGTTTGTTTTCAATGGTGCTGAGATCAGTCATTCAAAATCACGCCTTAAATGAAATGGAAGAGAAATAGCAGTACTAGAATAAGCAGGAGTTGCTGGAAATCTGCTCAAAAAAAAGCAGTACTGCAAAAATAGGGCGTAATACTAGCATAAAATTTGCATGACCAAAGGCTGAACTGCATGAGGAACGATAACTGTCATTCCAATAAAAATATTTAACAAGAGAAATTGTGGGAATTGAAAAAATAAACTCCCAGTCATTCTGCAATGCTATATTTTGAGATATTTAAGATTAAGATAAAGAAAACGAGATAAATAAGGAGAATAACGATGCTCATGTTGGAGGAGATTTATAAAAGCAAAAAACCTCAGCATTCAGACTATTTTAATTTACGGATTCAACGGGGACTTAGCTGGTTTAAAAAAGCATTAGAGTTGGATCAGGAATTAGAGTTTAAGTTTATTAGCCTGTGGATCAGTTTTAATTCGATCTATGCACAAGAAACAGAGGTTCGTCAGGATCAACAAAGCCTGCATCAATTTCTGGAAACCCTCTGTCAAAAAGATGTGGAGCAAAAACTTCAGCATATTGTCTGGGAAAAATACAGCCAGCCAATTTCTACACTGCTGGATAGCCCTTATACCGATCAAGGTTTCTGGGATTATCGCCATCATAAAGTCAGTCTGGAAAGCTGTCGTGAAGCATTAGATCAGCAAAAACAGAAAATACAAAAAGCTGTTCAAGAGCGGAATTTAACTGAAATCTTATTGGTGATTTTTAACCGTCTTTCCACCTTGCATTATCAGCTTATGCAGGGCGGTGCGACTTATCAGAGCTCATTTAACGTCAAACAGCTCCAAGACAGTTGCCGGGTTCTGGCCGGGTTGCTGCCCACTTTTATCTGCATTCTTTTGGAAAATGCAGCGACTTGGGATTCGGGTAAACCTTATTACCCAGTGGTACAAGTCAGCTAAATCGGTTTAAGCTTTTGCTCGATGTTGTTGCCATTGATCAATCAACGCAAACAGGGCGGCGCATAGTGCCAAGCCAAGTCCAAACAGACAGGTCATGCTCCAGCCACCATGATGCCAGGCATATACCCCCAGAGCTGAACCACAGGCACCACCAATAAAATACAGCGTCATGTAAATAGAGTTCAGTCGTGATTTGGCATCTGGGCGCAAGCGGAAAATCACGTTCTGATTACAGCTATGAGTAATCGCCAGACCTAAGTTAATCAGGGCATAACCCAGAATATAGCTGAGCAGTGATACGCCACCAAAATATAAAAATAGCCAGCTTCCTGCCAGAATTGAACAGCCAATCCAGGTCAGGATCTTGATATAACCACGATCCGCCCATTTGCCAATAACCTGAGTCGACAGCGCACCAAAAACACCAACTAGTGTTACTAGGCCCACTATCACATCAGAAAGATGAAAAGGTTTCTGGGTCAGCAGCAGGGCAATGGTTGAAAACAGCATACTCATGGCGGCAAAGGCACATGCACCAATCAGGGAGCGTAAGCCCAGTCGCGGTTCCTCACGCAGTAGCATACCCATCGATTTAAAAATTGCTGCATAGCTGATTCGCATACGCGGCATGCTGGGCAATTGTCCTTTTAAGTAAAAGCCCAAAACCAGCAGTGCCATACTACTGAGCGCATAAATGGTTTTCCAGTGAAACAGGTCTGAAAGCAATCCGGCAATACTGGTCGACAATAAGATACCGACTAATAAGCCACTCATGAGAAAACCGACCACTTCTCCGGTTTTTTCAGGTCGGACAGCCATCGTAGCTAAAGGAATCAGAATCTGGGCAGCAACAGAAAATAGCCCGGCAATAATAGTCCCCACCCAGAGCATCGGCAGGTTGACTGCTGTGGCACAGATCAGCAAGCCTAATGCGGCACCAAACATCAAGAAAGGAATGAGTCTGGACTTATTCAGCATGTCTCCCAAAGGCACAATAAACAGCAGGCCCAAGGCATAAGACACCTGCGCAAAGGTCACGGTCAGCGCCACTTGGGATTCTGGTACCTGATAATATTGCTGAATTGAGGAGATAAGCGGTTGGCAATAATAGTTTGCACCTGCACATAAACCACATGCGATCGCCATCAGCCATAACAGAGATTTATTTTGACTGATATCGAGAGGAGGAGACATGGCAAGTACCTTAAGCTCAGGGAGAATTTTTATAAAGAACATCAAAGATGATGCAGAAGTTGCAGGCACTATAGGCGAAAACCCGTCAGGATAAAAGTAGAAAAATAGTGCAAAGTACTCGCACTCATAGAAGAGAAATGCCACAAAAAAGTACTTTTCTGGATTGATAAGAGATGAAAATTCGCTAGAAATTTAACTTTTTCACTTAAGAAAATGTACGTGGAAGCGCTTTGTATTAAGTCATCTCATTTAAGACCAAGTGACAGAGATCAATCTGAATCAGTGATTGCCCAAAATTGGTGCAAAATGAAGAGTTCGTAAATCTAACAGTAGACTGAGTATTAATATAATAAATGTTGCAGAATATTTTTTTCACCTATTTCAGGCAAGTCTTAAGACTTGAGCTGAATAAGTCAAGTAAGTGAATCCCAAATCAATTTTTTCATCATCAATTCATATTTTTTATGAGTGAAAAATGAAAAAGTTATAGGAAAACAGTATTTTTTGATCTTAAAAATGAATATTCCAAAGTAGATTAAATTTGTCAAAAAGGTCAAAAACAGAAAACTGCCCTAGAAAAGTGCCCTAATTTAGGCTTTATCAGTTCATTTGAAATAAAGATTTGCTGAGCAGAAAAAATGAAATATCTGTCAGAATGATCAATGTAACAAAATAAAACAAAAAGTAATCTAATAAAAAATAACCAGGAAAACAGTCATCGTTCAAGAGAATGAATATCGTTTATAAATTCAGCAAATCAAAATAATCAGGCTCAACTAATAAATGCTATATGACAGCATCATTTTTATGAATCGTCAGTTCAAAATATGGGTATTTATTAAATAAATAATAGGTAGTAATTTCTAGAAGTTTAATTAGAATCCAAAAATTCAACAAAAACACATCCTGAGGGGAAGCACCGTAAATCACGGTGTTTACTTAAGAAAAAATTAGCTTGAGGGACGCTCATGCAGATTGGAATTCCAGCCGAAACTGTCGTCGGTGAAAATCGCGTCGCTGCGACGCCTGAGACAGTAAAGAAATTGATCAGCGCTGGTCATAGTGTGGTGATCGAACGTGGAGCAGGTGCTAAAGCTGCTTACATCGACAGTGCCTATGAGCAAGTTGGTGCCAAAATTACGGATGATGCCTACACCGGTAGCCAGATAGTTTTGAAAGTTCGTGCACCGAAGGGTGAGGAAATTCAAAAGCTGTCAGCCAACACCACGGTTGTAGCGATGTTTGACCCATACCGCAATACCGAGCTTGACCAGTTCGCGGCACAGAATGTGTCTGCATTTGCTCTTGAGCTTTTGCCACGTACTTTATCACGTGCGCAAAACATGGACGTATTGTCTTCGCAAGCGAACCTTGCAGGTTATAAATCAGTGCTTTTAGCTGCTGCTGAATATCAGCGCATGTTCCCAATGCTGATGACAGCGGCAGGTACGGTGAAACCGGCTCGTGTCGTGATCATGGGTGTCGGGGTGGCAGGCCTTCAAGCAATTGCAACAGCGAAACGTCTGGGTGCAGTCGTAGAAGCAACTGACCTTCGTCCGACTGCCAAAGATCAGGTTGAGTCTTTGGGTGGTAAATGGCTAGACGTGCCAATGTCTCCTGAAGAGCAGGCACGTGCTGATGAAGCAGCTAAAAACGGTTATGGCTGGATGCCAGGTGAACAGTACATCAAGGATCAGGCCGCGATTGTCGATAAAGCAGTATCGAATGCCGATATCGTGATTACCACTGCCTTGTTACCAGGTCGTGATGCACCACGCTTAATCCGTGCTGAAACTGTAGCCAAGATGAAACCAGGCTCAGTGATTCTGGATATGGCAGTGGAATCAGGCGGTAACGTTGAAGGTTCTAAGTGCGGCGAAACTGTTGTGACTGAAAACGGTGTGAAAATTCTGGGTGTTCCAAATATTCCATCAACGGTGTCGACTGAAGCTTCAGCGCTATATGCACGTAACGTGTATAACTTTGTTGAAACACTTTTTGATGCAGACAAGAACTTTGTCCTGAATCAGGAAGATGAAATTCAAAAAGCCCTACTTGTCACTCACGGCGGCCAAGTGCTGTTAAAACGTGGTTAAGGAGCAGACTCATGGTTGAAACAATTACGATTTTCGTCCTGGCCATCTTCGTGGGTTACTACGTGGTTTGGGGGGTAACACCAGCACTACATACGCCATTGATGGCGGTGACCAATGCCTTGTCTTCGATCATTATCGTGGGCGCAATGATTCAAACTGTTGGCCTGCCAATGGTGGGCGTTGAAGGCAGCGTGGATTTCCAGACCATTAACGTGGTGAGTGTACTGGGGGCAATCGCAGTATTTCTGGCGAGCATTAATATTTTCGGTGGCTTTGCCGTGACTGCACGTATGCTGGAAATGTTCAAACCTAAGCAAAAGAAAAAAGAGGGTTAAACCATGGAATTTATTCGAGAGTATGCGGATTGGTTCTACCTGATTGGCGCCGTTCTTTTTATCTTAACGCTACGTGGTTTATCTGGTCCTAAAACTGCAATTGCAGGTAACCGCTACGGTATGATTGCCATGGCGATTGCTGTAGTCACCACATTCTTTGTCGCTGAAAATCCAGTAGTCTGGATGATTCTTGCAGCAATGGCTGCGGGTGCAGTGGTGGGTATTGCGCGTGCACGTACTGTACCAATGACCCAGATGCCAGAAACAGTAGCACTCATGCACTCACTGGTGGGTCTGGCTGCGGTACTGATTGCAGTTGCGGCAATTATCCATAACAACAAGCTGGTTGAATTGGGCCCGGACCTGTTAGCTGCAAATGGTGTGACTTTCCATGAAATGAGCAAGGTTCACCTGTTTGAACTGTTTGTGGGCTGTTTTGTTGGTGCGATTACCTTTACTGCTTCTGTATTTGCATACGGTAAGCTGGCTGCAAAGAAATGGGCAAAAACCATTTCAGGTGGCTGGGTAAAACCGGTTCAGGCTCTGATCTTTATTGCAATGCTGGCAGCAGGGATTCACTTCTTCCTGACAGGTAGCATGACATCTTTCTGGGCAATGACTGGTCTTGCGCTGGCATTTGGCTGGGTATGGATTGCGCCAGTTGGCGGCGGTGATATGCCGGTTGTGGTTTCGCTGTTGAACTCATTCTCAGGCTGGGCAGCAGCGGGGATTGGTTTCACACTGGAAAACAACATGCTGATCGTTGCGGGTTCGCTGGTTGGTTCTTCAGGTGCGATTCTGTCTTACATCATGTGTAAAGCGATGAACCGTTCAATCATCAATGTATTGTTTGGTGGTGCGATGGGTGGTGCAGCTGCGCCGACAGCTGCTGCGGGTGCACAAGTGCAACGTAACTACCGTTCAGGTTCTGCAGATGATGCTGGCTTCCTGATGTCAAATGCAGACAGCGTTGTCATTGTACCGGGTTATGGTATGGCGCAAGGCCGTGCACAAAACGCAGTCAAAGAACTGGCAAACTTGCTGAAAGAGCAGGGCGTGACTGTACGTTTTGCGATTCACCCGGTAGCTGGTCGTATGCCAGGTCATATGAACGTATTGCTTGCAGAAGCTGATGTTCCTTATGAAGACATTCTGGAAATGGACGAGATCAACTCGGACTTCCCGGCAACTGACGTAGTACTGGTTATTGGTGCAAACGACGTTGTAAACCCGGCTGCAAAAGACGATCCGAACTCACCGATCTACGGCATGCCAATTCTGGAAGCTCACAAGGCGCGTACCATCATGGTCATCAAGCGTTCTATGGCGACCGGTTATGCAGGTCTGGACAATGACTTGTTCTATAACGACAAGACCATGATGATTTTCGGTGATGCGAAGAAAGTTGTGGAAGATATGACTAAAGCGATTAATGGTACAGGTCACTAAGACTTTCCATTCGCTGGATCATCTTAAATCCTCCTTTTAAAAGGAGGATTTTTCTATTCTTAGATTAGCATTTGAAGTGCAACACCATGTTGTTGCCATAATACCTGACTCGGACTTTTAAAGCCGAGTCTTTTTCTTGGACGATGATTCAAGCGTTGAGTAATTTCTGCAATATATGCATCCGTATAGTCATTCAAGTCACTGCCTTTTCTAATATATTGTCTGATCAATCCATTCGTATTTTCATTTGTTCCACGCTGCCAGGCGCTATAGGGATCAGCGAAATACCAATCTATATCTAATTCCTGAGCAGCATACTCATGCAGGCTGAACTCTTTACCATTGTCCGCGGTAATTGTTTTTAGATGCGCTTTGATGGGTTCCAATAATCTGATCGTAGCCTGGCAAACTTCCTCAGCCTTGCGCGTGCTGCACTTTTTCAGCCAAAGATAACCTGTCTTCCGATCTACAATTGAAACCAGGGATTGTTGGTGGTTCTTGCCAACTATCGTATCTATTTCCAAATCACCAAAGCGAGAGCGCTGCTCAATCTCAGCAGGTCGATCATGGATACTTTTGCGGTTTGTCAGTTGACCACGAGTTTCAATAGAGCCATATTTTCTCTTTCTTTGATTTCTGAAACGTAAGTTGTGGAAGAGCACACCACCTCTGCTTTTATCCTGCTGTATAAACCTGTATATGGAATGCAGACTGACTGAAACATGAGAAGCAATCTGTTCGGGACTCCATTGGAGATCAAGATAAGCTATGACTTGTACCCAAGTATCATAAGGGATTCTTTTGGGATTAGGACAATGCCGTCTGCGAGCTAATTTATGGGCATGTTGAGCGAAATAACCATTCCTTGCCCGATTGCGTGCTATTTCTCTGGAAATAGTGGAAGGTGAGCGATTTAGCCTCCAGGCGATATAACGTTTAGAAAAACCTTCACGTAACAATGTGGAAATCTGATATCTTTCTTCTTGAGTAAGATGAGTATAGTTCATGATGCAACTTTGACTTTGGTCGGTCGGAAGCAAAATGCTAGCTCATCTTGCTTCCTTCCAATAATTTAATCTCTGTTGCACTTCATTTGAGAATCCAAGATTTAAATAAGAGAGAAATTTTCCCTCCTATATAAAAGATTAAAAGATGAATCGGGAAGAATTACAAAATAAAATTAGCTACGGTGTTTTATTTTTAGAAAATTGGTCTGGATAAAATTGCAACAAAACGTTTAAAAAATGGGCTGACTAATTAAATCTGATCGAAAAGCGAATTTATTAAAGTTGCTGATCCATGAATTTCCTTTTTGATTTAAATCAAAGGATATAAAAAAAGCGACCTACATAGGTCGCTTTTTTTGAATATTCGATATTTATGCTACAGAATCTGCAGGATTGCGCCATAGGCTTTCTAGGTCATAGAATTTACGCGCTGTAGGCAGCATGCAGTGCACTACAACAAAACCAAGATCAATCAGGATCCATTCTGCATCACGTTCGCCTTCGATACCAAGCGGACGGAAACCTGCTTTACGTGCTTCTTCAGCAACATTATCTGCAAGTGATTTGATATGACGGGTTGATGTACCGCTTGCAATCACCATGGCATCTGCCACGTTACTGATGCTAGCAACATCAAGCTGAACAACTTCTTTAGCCTTTACATCTTCGAGGGCTGCATGTACAACTTTCAAGCATGCGTTTACTGCTTGTGCATGAGAATTCATAGTGTGATCGTGAGAATTAGAAGCGCTGGGCGATGGTTCTAAATTCATAGGGAGTATAATTTCCTAACAATTATGCATGATCTAATATAGCGGTTTTAGCCCAAAATTTCAAATGCACCTTCCGCCGCTTTAGTCATACTCCGGGAAGAACTGTTCTTTCCAGCCAAAGGATTCTTCCGAAGTCCCCAGAGGTTTATATTCGGCTGCGACATAACCATTGTATTGGCTATTCTCTAACCATTGAAAAATCTCATAATATGGAATGGAAGCGGTATTGGGTTGATGACGCCCCGGGCAGTCTGCAAACTGGATATGACCAATCTCTGCAATATTTTCTTTTAAGGCTTCAAGTACATCTTCACCCATCATGGCCATATGATAACAGTCATATTGCATTTTCAAGGCAGGATGATTGACAGCTTCCAGCATCTCCTGAGCTTGGGCCACATTCTGAATCAGGAAACGTGGCATGTCCTGACCGTTGATCATTTCAAAGACCGGCTGAATCTGATAATCAGAGAGCATGGAGCAGGCAATTTTCAGATTACTCGCCAAGGTGTTCAGGCAAGGAAGCAGGTCACAATCCAGTGGCTGTTTGCCGGCCAGAATATTGACACTTGGCACATTCAGAGCAGTCGCATATTGAATGGCCTGCTCTACAGCATGACGAAACTCGATTTCCTGTCCAGGAATACCGGCCAGACCGTGTCCACCTTGCATCAGATCACCAGCAGGCACATTAATCAGGCAGATGTCCAGATCATGCAACTGAAGCTGCTGCTGAATCTGCTCAATGCTCAGTTCATAGGGAAACTGGATTTCCACATGTTTAAAACCGTGCGCATGAGCCAAGGCAAAACGTTCTAACAAAGGTACTTCCGTAAAAATCATGGAGAGGTTAACGGCGAGTTTGGTCATGGACTTTTCCTTGCTCAAAGCAGAATATTGAAATGAAATATTTAATGGTCTACGTGCTTGATTACAGTAGCCAGATCGGCCTCAGCAAATCCGTCTTGCTGATGGGCTTTGAGTTGAGACAGGGCCTGGCTTGCCACAGGGATATCCAAAGACAAAGTAGCAGCCAGTTGCACCGCATTGTTCAGGTCTTTAGACAGTGTCTGCACTTTCCATTGCACGGGTTCAAACGTCTGGCTGGCCATACGTGGGGCCAGAATCTGAAAAGGCTTGGAGTCAGCAAAACCACCGGCTAATGCTGGTGCAAGCAGGGCAGTATCTACACCGGCACGATCGGCCAAAGCTACTGCTTCAGCAATCAAGGTACTATTCGCTGCCACAATCAGCTGATTACAGATTTTAGTCGCCTGACCGGTTCCCGTATCACCCATGCGAGTGACACGTTGTGAAAGCACGGTATAGATGGGATCAAGTGCGGTAATAGTTTTTGCATCACCACCCGCGAAGATGACTAGCGTGCCTTGTTCTGCACCGGCTGTACCGCCAGACACAGGAGAGTCAATCCAGATCGCTTGTTTAGCTCGGGCCTGTTCAGCTAGAGTTTTGGTTTGATGTACGGAAAGACTGGAAAAATCGACAATAACCTGTCCAGCCACCAGATTGGGCTGAATCTGCTCAAAGACCGATTGCACTGCGGCATCATCTGCCAGACAAGTCAGAATAACCGGATAATTTGCAATTTGATCTAGAGATAGCGGAGTGGCTCCAAGAGCAAACAAAGGATCGCAGGCACTGGCCGTACGGTTCCAGACTGCAACTTGAAAACCTGCTTTTAGCAAGCGGGTTGCCATACGACTGCCCATGAGTCCCATACCTAAAAAGGCAATTTTGCTATCATGATCGAATTGCATTTTATCTCTCATCTTTTGATTTTGCTTCAGCCATAATTATCGATATTGACGTGGCACAAACTGCACGTCCGGATTTTTATCCTTCTTGCGTGCCAGTTGACTGTTTTTACCGAGTAACAGTTTAAGCTGCCAGATTTTTTCCATACGCAATGACTTGTTGGGTTTGTGCTCCATCGCATCCAGCACAAATTTAGAGGCCATCAAGGCATCTGGAGAGCGTTGTAACATTTCTTCAGCCAAAGCTTGTGCTTTTGCTAATGGCTGTTCATCAACATGGGTGATCAGGCCAATTTCTTTGGCATAGGCACCTTCAAAAATACGTGCGGTTAAGGTCAGCTCTTTGGCCAGATCAATCCCGATCAGACCTTTGAGTGAACGCGTTAATCCCATGTCTGGTACTAGGCCCCAACGAGTTTCCATAATTGACATTTTGGTCGCAGGATGCGCGATCCGGATATCCGCAGCCAGCGCAAGTTGCATACCTGCACCAAAGCAGAAACCTTCAATGGCTGCAATGACGGGGACAGGCAGTTCCTGCCAGACCAGAAAAGCTTTCTGGAATAAGCTCTGTCCAGGACGGATCAGTTCCCAAGCCGCATAGGCCCGATTTTTAGGATTATTTAAATCGGCCAAGTCAATGCCGGCACTAAAGACCTGCGCTTCACCGGTTAAAATGACACAACGCACCGACTTGTCTTTTTTAATCCGGTTCGCAATCTGCACCAGTTCACGCAGCAGGGCAAAGCTCATAGCATTACGTTTGTCTGGACGGCTGAGAGTAACCGTGGCAATTCCATTATTTTTTTCAAAGCGCACAAGTGACATGGTATTCATCCTTAATTTTTCTGTAAGCGAGCATAGCATGAGCAATCTGTGCTTGCATGACAGCGCAGTCATACAGATATGAGTGATTAAAACAACAATGATTTAACCACTATGCTTGTTTAAGATTTGCTGGGCTGCCTGTTCTACCTGCTCAATTACGGCTTTCAGTTCATCCAGATATTTCAATACTTCCTGAACAAAACTGTCATCGGCCTTACGGCGTTCCTTACGCAAGGTCGAGACAAACTGCTCAAAACTTCCGGTAACTTTTTGCAGAGTCGGTGTGCCGACATAACGAGTAGCCCCATAGAGACGGTGCAAAACATGTTCCAGCTGCGGAAAATCTTCCAGTTCAATTAATTGCTCAATTTCATCCAGCTCTTTTTCAAAACTGTCGACCAGCATGCTGAGCAGATCGACGGCCAGATCTTCTTTATTGGCCGCCAGTTGCAGGCTTTGCTGCCAGTCCAGAATATTCGGATCTAGCGCATCAATGACATTGGCACGTTCCAGCACCGGAATCTTTTTAAAACTCTCAGTCGTCCAATGCGTCAGGATCTGCACGATCTGATCAATCTGAATAGGCTTAGTGACATAATCATCCATACCATTTTGTAGCAGTTTCTGTTTCTCATCGGAAAGGGCATGTGCCGTCAGGGCAATAATCGGCAGACGCTGATGATTTTCAAAAGTTGATTCCAGTGAACGGATTGCACGCGTGGTATCGATACCGGACATCACTGGCATCTGGATATCCATAAACACCAGATCAAAAGATGGCAGGCCCTGTTCATAACGACTCTGAATGATATCAATCGCTTCCTGTCCGCTAATGGCTTTGGTTGTGGTGACATTCAGTTCGGCCAGTAAAGCTTCCAGAACAATCAGGTTCGGCAGATGGTCATCAACAGCCAGAATATGCAGTCCCTGACCATTAAAGTCTTCATGCTGTTCCTGATCGAAGACAGGTTGATTACCAAGTAGCTGAATCAGAGCACTACGACTCAGTGGCTGATGCAGGGCACGGGCACGATGATCATTCAGCATGCTCGGATCAAGCTGCATCTGATAACCATACACAGCCAGATGTCCTTGATAGCGAGAGCGAATCTCTGTCAGTAGAGCCTGGCTATCGCCACTATGGTCGACAATCAGCCAGGTATTCTCAATATTCTGTAAATGGTTCAGACGACTGAACAGATCCAGAATAGAAGTCGATTCAATATGTTTAACGCGATAATTTTCCAGATAATGTCTTAAGACATTCGCTGTTGCCGGATGGGCAAGATAAGACACAACGGTCAGATCACTGAAGTCCGGATGTTCATGAACAATATCTTCATCCACCGGGAATTGGGCAGTAAACCAGAAGGTTGAGCCTTTTTCTGTTGGAGCGCGTTCCTGGTTATCTTCAAAGCCGATTTGACCATGCATCAGGTGAACCAGCTGTTTAGAAATGGCCAG
Source organism: Acinetobacter sp. YH12236 (assembly GCF_013417645.1). Lineage (NCBI taxonomy): Bacteria > Pseudomonadati > Pseudomonadota > Gammaproteobacteria > Moraxellales > Moraxellaceae > Acinetobacter > Acinetobacter sp. YH12236. The sequence goes on along the minus strand of NZ_VPDM01000023.1, from coordinate 27,756 downwards.
TCCTAGACCTGTACCACCGAATTGGCGGGTGACCGAGGTATCGCCTTGCGAGAACGATTCAAACAGTTTTTTACGGTCAGTTCCGCTCAGGCCAATGCCGCTGTCCTGAACACTGAAATGCAGCAGACATTGTCCAATATCATCGTGCTCCATGCGTGCCCGGACAATGATTTCGCCATCTGGAGTAAACTTGATCGCATTGGAAATCAGGTTGGTCAGAATCTGCTTGAAGCGTAGTACATCACCAATCACATGTTTTGGCACATTGTCTGCAAAATAGAATGCCATATCGATATGCTTCTGTGCAGCCAGTGGTGAGAGCATGTCCATCACATCGAAAATGGCTTCTTCCAGATCAAAAGGTGCGGTTTCCAGTTCCAGTTTGCCGGCATCGATCTTGGAGAAATCCAGTACATCATTGATCAGGGCCAGCAGATGCGCAGAAGATTTGCGGATGGTCTGTAAATACAGGCTTTGCTCATTGCTAAGATTGCCTTGACGCAGCAGCAGGTGAATAAAACCATCAATACTATTTAAGGGTGTGCGTAATTCATGGGAAATATTGGCCAGAAACACCGACTTGGCCTGGTTGGCCGAAATCGCCTGATCACGTGCCTGACGATAAGTAATATTTTGAACTTCTAAAGTATCTAGAGTACGGCGCAAATCATCTTCAGTCTGTTCGGTATGCTCGCGCAATTCCAGAAAACTGAAATGCAGACGTTTCACCACATTGGCAATATCACGCTGCAAAAGACGCAATTCACCGGTACTGTTAATCACCATATGCTGATCTAGGGTGTCGGCATTCAGGCGTTGCAGCTGCATGCGAATTTCATACATCGGTGCAATCCAGCGACGAGAATAGAAATTCAGACATAACAACAAGAGCAATAAGGTCAATAAGCCGGTCGCAATCAAAACGATCAGGACCCGGTAGCGGGCAATTTCTAAGGGCTGATTGTCCAGTTCGATCGCTAGCCAGCCTGCATTCATGCCATTTTCATTTACTTTGACTGCATAAATATGATTGTTTTTATCTAAGATCGGGCCAACAAAATTGCCGTCTTTTTTAAAGTCCGGCCAAGGCGCCTGTTCCTGAAACCCAATACCAAGTTTACTTTTACCATTTTCATCCAGAATAGCCGCACGAACCAGATGCTTTTCATTCAGCATATTTTGCATGGCGTCATGAGCTTGTTCATATTGCCATGGATAAAGGCTCAAAATGTCCAGCGCATATTCAGAAGTGGCCTGAAAACGGGTCAGAATCGCAATGGCCATCTGCTTTTGCTGGGCACGTGCGGCATTGGAAGTTTCCGAGATGACCAGAGCAGCGCCGACACAGGCCAGAATAGTAATGGGTACAAAAATCAGTGCAATCAGCTGTCCATAAGCATGATTTAAGTGTAGGCGTTTAAACAGCTTTTTGTTGATATTTGACATGATTCAAGCAGTATTTTCCTTATGCTTTGCATATTAGCATGCTTTAAATCTACTGTTAAAATTTCAGCATTATTTTTCTAAAGCTCCAGATTAACGCAGAAAATAAGAACCATTGCGCTTAATAGTCGTTATGGGGGATTGAGCAAACCTTTGTAGGGGTAGAGGTGAGCTAAGTCACTGTCACAATTGAGGAGTTTTATCAAGCTAAAACGGGACGAATTGGCCATGCCGATCGTGATTTATACAGTTTTATGCAAAAGCACTGCTATAAATGGGTGCAGGGAAATGCATTTTTTCATACAATAGCCGCACCTCGATATAGGTGCAAATAATGAGTAATACCACCCCTGATTTTCAAGCAGACGAATTTTTACTGGACCATTATGTAGGCAAAACGCCACTGGTGCGTTTGCAGCGTCTGGCTAGTCACACTCAATCCACAGTACTTGCAAAACTCGAAGGAAATAATCCGGCAGGCTCGGTCAAGGACCGTCCAGCGTATAACATGATCATGCAGGCGGAAAAGCGCGGACAGATCAAACCGGGTGATACCTTGATTGAGGCGACCAGCGGAAATACAGGGATTGCATTGGCGATGGTTGCGGCCATGCGTGGTTACAAGATGCAGCTGATTATGCCGAATAACATGAGTCAGGAACGTAAGGACGCGATGCGTGCTTATGGCGCTGAACTGATTGAAGTGACCAAAGAGCAGGGCATGGAAGGTGCGCGTGATCTGGCCTTGCAAATGCAGGCTGAAGGTAAAGGTCTGGTGCTGAACCAGTTTGGTAATCCGGACAATGTTGAAGCGCATTATCTGACCACAGGTCCTGAAATCTGGCAGCAAACAGGTGGCAAAATTACACACTTTGTCAGCTCAATGGGTACGACTGGTACGATCATGGGCGTATCTAAATATCTGAAAGAAATGAATCCGGATATTCAGATTGTGGGCCTACAGCCATCTGATGGTTCTAGCATTGCCGGTATCCGTCGCTGGCCAGAAGAATATTTGCCAACGATTTTCGATCGTAGCCGTATCGACCGTATTATTGATATTCCACAGATTGAAGCGGAACGTACCATGCGTAAACTGGCGCAAAAAGAAGGCATCAGTGCGGGTACATCTTCTGGCGGTGCAGTTTGGGCATCCATCAAGCTCGCAGAAGAAAATCCGGATGCAGTGATTGTATGTATCATTTGTGACCGTGGTGACCGTTACCTGTCTACAGGCTTATTCTCTGTACAAGACCCTGAATAATTTTTGAGAAATCTTTTATGCGCCTGCCTGTTTTAACTTTCGATATTGAAACCCAAACCGATCTTAAATCAGGCGCGCATCTGTTTGGTCTGGATCTGCCCGAGGCTGATCTGGATCAGGCCCTGACCAAGTTACGCCGTCAGGAATCAGGCTCGGACTTTCAGCGTCTGCCTTTGCATGAGATTGTCTGTATTTCCGGTTTATGGATGGATGAACAGGGTATGCGCCTGTTTTCTTTCAGCCGTGAACAATACAGTGAAGCAGAGATTTTAAAAAAATTCTTATCCATTTTTGAAAAGCGTCATCCAACTCTAGTCAGTTGGAATGGCTCACAATTTGACCTGCCGGTTATTCTTTATCGGGCCATGTATCATGGTTTATCTGCCCCAAGTCTGTTCGATCAGGGCGAAATCGATACGCAAAAGCGTTATAATAACTACCAGAATCGTTACCATCAGCGTCATGTTGATTTGATGGATGTTATGGCCATGTTTCATGCCCGTCATTTTCAGAAACTGGATGATGTTGCTCATTTACTGGGTTATCCAGGTAAGCGTGGTGATGGTGGCTATCATGTACCTGAATATGTACGTAACCAGCAATGGAACGCACTCACCAGCTATTGCGAAGGTGATGTGCTCAATACCTGGTTGGTCTATATTCGCTGGCTGTTGCTAAAAGGCCAGTTGATGTTGCCTGATTATCAGCATCTGGTGCAGAGTACGATTCAATACCTGCATACCCAGCCGCAACATGCAGATTTTTTATCAGTCTGGCGTGAAACCTCACAAAGAACTGAATTTACCCGTTTTGATTTTCCCATCTCCACATCCTAGGTTTTCATGAAACGTCGAGTACAACCACGTCCAGCGCCGCAATCCGAGTATATTTTTCAGGTTGAATCACTCTCACATGAAGGACGTGGCATCGCTCACTATGGTTCACATCCGGATCATCCACTTGAAAAGCATGGTAAGAAAGTCTTTATCCGCTATGCCTTGCCGGGTGAAACCGTACGTGCCCGCATTACCCGTGAAGTCAAAAAACTGGAAGAGGCGGATAGCCTTGAGTTGCTCAGTGAGGCTTCCGAGATCAGGGTCAAACCTGTGTGTCCACATTTTGGCGTATGCGGCGGCTGCAATATGCAGCATATCCATCCAGATGCCCAAATTGAACTTAAGCAGAATGTTCTGAAATCACATTTGCAGCATTTTGCCGGGATTCAGCCTGTAGAATGGCTGCCACCGTTACGTTCACAACGTGAAGATTACCGTCGTAAAGCCCGGATTGGGGTGCGTTATCTGCCTCAAAAAGAAAAGTTGGTGGTTGGTTTTCGTGAAAACCAGTCCAATAAGCTGACCTCGATTGACCGCTGCATGATTCTGGATCGCGAGTTTGGATCGGTTACACGTCTTAAACAATTGCTCCAAAGTCTCGATGGTCAGGCAGATATTGGTCATATAGAATTGGCTATGGGTGATCATGACATTGCGTTGCTCATTCGTGAAACCGCAGAATTATCGGTAACAGATGTCAACCGATTGCGCCAATTTACGTTAGAGAAAGGTTGGCAGCTTTATTTGCAGCCTGCAGGCCAAGATTATTTGAAGCGGATTGATGAGCCTGAACAGGCAGCACGCTTACACTATGGTCTTGATGACTTTGATGTGGAATTCGGTTTTAATCCATTGGACTTCACTCAGGTCAATTCAACGATCAATCCGCAAATGGTGCGCTTGGCATGTGATTTGCTTCAATTACAGCAGGGCGAACGCGTTCTGGATCTGTTTTGTGGATTAGGAAACTTTTCTTTGCCACTGGCGCGCTGTGTTGGTGCGTCTGGTCAGGTGGTTGCGGTTGAGGGAAGTGAGGAAATGGTGCAACGCGGTGCGGAAAATGCTAACAATAATGGTATTGCACAAGTTTCGTTCTATTCACAAGATTTAACCAAAGATTTTTCGCACCAGTCTTGGGCAAATCAAGGATTTGATGCATTATTAATCGACCCGCCACGTGCTGGAGCAGAAGAAGTCATGCATTATATTCCTCAGTTTGGTGCCAAAAGAATCGTTTATGTGTCATGTAATCCTGCTACGCTTGCAAGAGATGCAGGGCTACTGGTACAACAGGGTTATCAGCTAACGAAAGCCGGTGTGATGGATATGTTTACGCATACCGGACATGTCGAGTCGATTGCCTTGTTCGAAAAAGAAAATTAAATAAACGATCAAAGAGATGATGTATCTAAAAGTAGGAGAAGGGTATGGTCACAGTACGTGAGCAACTGCCTGGGCGGCTCACTGAGTTGTCACAGGAGGCGACTGTAGAACATGCCGAACAAGCACAGCAGGATCTGACTGAATGGTTAGATCGGGTTCGTGGCATATTAGACGGGGCTCCCCTGAAGCAGCTCGAAGAAGTTGCCCGTTTAACCTTAGAAAAAGAGCTACAAAGTACGATTCAGCATCGCTCTAATACCTTCTATACCGGTATTGAAATGGCGGATATTCTCGCGCATCTCTATGTCGATGAAGATACCTTGTCCGCTGCCATGCTTTACCGCGCAGTACGTGAAGGCGTCATGCCACTGGCAGAAGTGCAGGAAAAATTCGGTGAACAGGTCTACAGTCTGGTCAAAGGCACGCTGTCCATGGGTAAGCTGTCTGAGCTGATTGAAAAAAATAAACGCCTGGAAGATCACTTTAATAATAACCAGCGTGAACATCTATCTGGCATTTACAAGATGCTGATTTCAGTGACAGAAGATGTCCGCGTCGTGTTAATCAAGCTGGCAGAACGTACCTATGCACTGCGCGAACTGGCCAATTCTTCACGTGAACGGCAAGAACGGGTCGCACGAGAAATTCTCACCATTTATTCTCCTCTAGCGCATCGTCTCGGGATTGCCCAGTTGAAATGGGAACTCGAAGATCTGGCCTTCCGCTATCTGGCGCCAGAACGCTATAAAGAAATTGCCTCTTTGCTGAATGAAAAGCGTCTGGAACGTGAACAATATATTCAGTTCGTGATTGATAAATTGCGTGAAGAGCTGGCAGAACACGGCATTGAAGCTGAAATTAACGGCCGGGTGAAGCACATTTATTCGATCTATCGGAAAATGAAAAGCAAAAGCCTGAGCTTCGACCAGCTGTATGACATCCGTGCGCTGCGTGTATTGGTGAAAAGTGTGCCTGAGTGTTATCACACGCTCGGGATCGTACATCAATTGTGGCGACATATTCCGCATCAGTTTGATGACTATATTACCAATCCGAAGGCCAATGGTTATCGCTCTTTACACACAGCTGTGATTGCGGAAAACAAGTCACTTGAAGTGCAGATTCGTACTTATACGATGCATGAAGAGGCTGAACTTGGCGTATGCTCACACTTCAACTATAAGGAAGGTTCGAAAAATACCGATACTTCCTTTAATCATCGTCTGCACTCCCTGCGTGCAGTGATTGAGCATTATCAGGAACGCAATGAAGCCAGTGCACATAAGGATGAAGAAGAGGAAGTTGAAAATTTTGAGCATATTCAAGATTTTGAAGGCTTTGAAAAAATCTATGTGTTCAGCCGTGATGGTGATATTAAAGAGTTACCACGAGGGTCAACCGTACTCGACTTTGCCTATCATGTACATACGGAAGTCGGCAACAAATGCTATGCAGCCCGGGTCAACCAGCGCTATGTACCTTTAACCTATGCCTTGAAAACCGGGGAACAGGTTGAGATTCTGACCAAGAAAGACCGTGAACCAAATCGGGACTGGTTGGTTAATTCACTGGGTTATATCAAGACTGCACGTGCCCGTGACAAGTTACGTCACTGGTTCCGTCAGCAGGATCGCAGTAAGAATCTGGAAGTGGGTCGTGAAATTCTGAATAAAGAATTGGCACGTCTAGCAATTCACCCGAAATCAATCGACTTGGGTGATTATTGCAACCATTTCAATGTGAAAAGTGGTGAAGACATTCTGATTGGTCTGGTGAATGGTGATATCAGCCTGCATGCCCTGATCAATCAGGTGAACCGTCATATGCATCTGGATCAGGATGAGCCTGAACTGGTGCTGAAACCGGCGTTGAATCCGCGTGCCAGCCATACTTTGTCTGCACATGGTATTCTGATTGATGGTCTGGATAACGTCGAACTGCATGTAGCCCAGTGCTGTCAGCCGGTGCATGGTGAATCGATTGCGGGTTATATTACGCTGAATCGCGGTGTAAGCATCCATAAGGTGGCTTGTCCGGATTATGTACGCATGATCTCGCAGGAACCGGAACGTGCGGTAGAAGCCGACTGGGAAATGCAGCCGACTCGCGGTCAGAGCGTGCAGATTGTGGTGGAAGCCTATGACCGTCGTGGTTTGCTTAAAGATCTGACTCAGGTGATTTTCTCGGATCAGATCAATATCCGTCAGGTAAATACTATTTCTGAAGCAGATGGTATTGCCAATATGAAGCTGTTGATCGAAGTTAAAGGCTTGGCTCAACTTTCCAAATTATTGGCCCGTCTTGAACAGCAGCCGGGAATTATCAGTGCCCGCCGTCTGGTTCAAGGTAACTGATTCTTTTTAGGCATGATTAGAAAAGCCCGCATTTCAATTGCGGGCTTTTTTGTTATAAGGTGTGCTGAAGAGGGAAAAGAGCAAATAATAAACATGAGTGCCACGGAAATATTTGAACTGAGACGAAATAATCTGGCCAAAGTAATCGATCAGTTGATTGATAGCCAGCAGTTTAAAAATGGCAAAGAGATTTGCGAGCACTTTGGTCTGTCTGCAGCCTATATTACCCAGCTATTGAACAGTAAGCGCCAGATTGGAGAGAAGGCCGCACGCGAGCTGGAGCAGCAACTGGGCCTGGAAAGTTTAATATTGGATCGTGCTCAAGCACCTGTTATTGAATTGGCATCTAGTCCTGTAAAAATGAATTTGTTCCAGATGCAGGTTGTTGAGCAGCAAGCCTTTAAAATGAAAACTATAGATTCGGCAGAAAGACTTTTACCATGGCTTAAATTGGAGCTTCAGCATTATGCCATTCAGGTCACAGGACAATATTATTTTCCGAGCCTAAAAGCAGGCTGGTGGTTGGTCTGTGATGCGCAAGCTGTATTACAGTCATCTGGCTTGGCGTGTCTTTATTTAATTAATGGACTGCAACTCATTGTGGAGCTGATGTCGGAAAACCAGGACAGCTATCAGATCCAAAGTCTGGATGAAAGCCGCAAGGTCAGTTTCCAAAAGTCTGATGTAGCTAGAATCCATCCTGTGATTGCCATAGTGCCTCAGCATTCAATTTTTTTAGACCAGAAATAATTCAGCCCATCATAAGATGGGCTGAATAGGGAAATCGAAAACGGATCGCTTATGGAAGCTGATTTTCGTCTTCAAATTCTGGTTTCACCTGAACAATAAAGTCCTGACGATTCAGACCACGCCATAGGGCGAAGGCTGTACCGACATAGATCGAAGAATAGGTACCAACAAAGACACCCACAAACATCGCAATCGAGAACCATTTCAGACCAGCACCGCCCATGATCATCATGGCCACTACAACCAGTAATAAAGTCATAGAAGTATGAATGGTACGGCGTAAGGTTTCAGTCAAGGCAATATTGATAATTTCAACAGGTTCGGCACCCCGGATCTTACGGAAGTTCTCACGGATACGGTCAGAGACCACGATATTATCGTTAAGTGAGAAACCGATGATCGCCAGTAGTGCAGCCAGAACCGTAAGGTCAAATGGCCATTGCATCATGGCAAAAATACCAATCGTCACCACGATATCGTGGAACAATGACAGTACAGCACCCATCGCCAGTTTGAACTCAAAGCGGATGGTGACATAGACCAGCATCAACAAGAGGGCAAGAGCAACTGCACCCGCAGAACGCACATACAGCTCGTTACCGACCTGTCCACCGACTACATCGACCTTAGGTACCTGAGCCGCATTGCCTGGCAGCTGAACTGCTGCAGTAACGGCTTTGGTAAGGTCTTCTGCTTCAATATCTTCCTGAACCGGCATACGTACCATCAGGTCACGTTCCGAGCCCAGCGTTTGCACGACCGCATCATCAAAGCCAGCTTTGCTGAGTGCCTGAGTTACATCATCAGGTTTTACCGGATTGGTATAGTTCAGCTCTGCTGAGACACCACCAGTAAAGTCCAGACCGAGGTTCAAGCCTTTTGTCGCAATAAAGAAGATGCTGGCAACCGTCAGGATGATAGAGAACACTGCCGCAGGCAATGCAATCTTCATAAACGGAATGATACGTTCGTCTTCAGGGCGACCGTACTGTTTCTGATTCAGTTGAGTATTTTCAGTCATCATCGATCTCCTAAATGCTCAACTTTTTCAAGTTACGTTTTTTGCCATAGATGATCTGTACGATCGCACGGGTTACGGTAATCGCCGTAAACATCGAGCAGACAATACCAATCATCAGTGTTACAGCAAAGCCTTTGATTGGACCAGTACCAATTGCAAACAGAATGAACGCGACCAGGAAGGTAGTTAAGTTCGAGTCGAAAATGGTGTTATAGGCTCGATCATAACCGGCCACAATTGCCTGTTTCGGCGAGGCGCCCCATTTCATTTCTTCCCGTATCCGCTCACAGATCAGTACGTTGGCATCGACCGCCATACCGATGGTAATCACGATACCCGCGATACCCGGCAGGGTGAGGGAAGCGCCAATCCACGACATCACTGTCAGAATCATCGCCAGGTTAACGACCAGCGCAAAGTTGGCAATTACACCAAACAGACGGAAGAATACGACCATCCAGATCGCTACTAGAATGAAGCCGATTTGGGTAGAGAGTACGCCTTTATCAATATTTTCCTGACCCAGACTTGGACCAATCACACGTTCTTCAACGAAATACATTGGCGCAGCCAGAGCACCAGCACGTAGCATCAAGGCAAGCTCAGAAGCTTCCTGAGGTGAGTCCAGACCGGTAATACGGAATTGAGAACCCAATACTGCCTGAATGGTAGCAGCGTTAATCACCACAGATTCGGTATATGGTGTACGCACTTCAGTTTGTGCACCTGTTGCCGGGTCTTCTACGTAGCTGATCTTTTGCTTGTTCTCGATGAACAGTACCGCCATACGTTTGCCTACGGCATTACGTGTGGCATCTGCCATCAATTTACCGCCAGCGCTGTCCAAGGTAATGTTAACTTCAGCACCACCAGTATCCTGACTAAAGCCAGAAGATGCATTTTGTACACGTTCACCGGTCAAAATACGGTTACGGTTTAGCAATAACTGACGACCACTGTCCAGAGATTCATAAGCAAATGCCTGAGTTCCTGCTGGAGCTGTACCACTTAATTGGCCAGTATAAGGATCGATGTATTGATCATTCAGATCAGACACCAGACGGAATTCCAGGTTCGCCGTACGACCCAAGACACGTTTTGCTTCTGCGGTATCCTGTACACCCGGAAGTTCAACCACAATACGGTTGCTACCTTGGGTTTGTACCAGCGCTTCAGCCACACCTAACTCGTTAATACGGTTACGTAAAGTAGTTAAGTTCTGGTTCACCGCATAAGATTCGATTTCCTGCTTACGCGTATCGGTATAGTTGAGGCGTAAAGTCGAACCGGTTTCAGTCGCCACTGCCTGCTGATTGAATTCATTGCCATTACGGCGCAAGAAATCCATGACGGCAGCACGATCATCATTATTGGCAAACTGCACAACAATGGTGTTATTGCTTAAATTCAGGCTATTGAATTTCAGGTTGTTATCACGCAGCTGACGACGCAGGTCAGTTGCTGAGGTGTCCATGCGCTGTGCAATCGCCTTGTCCATATCCACTTCGAGCAGGAAGTGAACACCACCACGTAAGTCCAGACCCAGTTTCATTGGTTTGGCACCAATTTTCTGTAGCCATTCTGGAGTGGTTGGAGCAAGGTTAAGTGCTACGACGTATTCATCACCTAAACCACGGCGTAAAGCTTCTTTGGCTTTCAGCTGTGCTTCACTTGAATTTACACGTAATAAAGCAGCGTTATTACTAAAGCTATTGTCGTGAGTTGCAATATTTTCAGTTGTTAAAATCTGCTCTGCTTTTTGTACGATGCCTGCGTCAATCTGAGTACCGGCTTTGGCACCCGAAATCTGTACAGCAGGTTCATCTGGATACAAACTTGGCAGGGCATATAAAGTACTGACCACCAGGACAACCAGGATCAGCACATATTTCCATGCTGGGTAACGCATTCGTTTTCTTCTTAAAATGAAAAAGTCGTGCGGGGAGCACGACTAATTTTGATTAAATGTTATTTAAAGTGCCTTCAGGCAGAACTGAGATCACACTCGCACGTTGAACTTTGACTTCTACACCGCGGCTCAACTCAACGACTGCGAAATCACCTTCAATTTTAGTGATTTTGCCCATTAAGCCGCCTGCAAAAACGACTTCGCTGCCTACGCCAAGGCTGTCAACCAGAGCACGGTGCTCTTTGGCACGTTTTGATTGAGGGCGCCAGATCAGGAAATAGAAGATTGCAACAAAAACCGCAATCATCAAAAGGTTAGCCATCAAGCTTGGTTGTTGTGCAGCTTCACCTGCAGCGTGAGCAGTCGAAATAAATAGGCTCATTTCATTTTCCTAAAATAAAAAACTGGTGATCAACTTGATAATAAATTGACATATTCTTGCAATTTACCCTGTCTTTTTCCTCAGCGCAAATGCTGAAAGATTAATCTTGTGGACAAGGTGGAACTTCCAGGCCACGACGAGCGTAAAAGTCCTGAACAAATTCATCAAAAGTTCCGTTATCCAGCGCATTGCGGATATCTTCGGTAAAACGCTGGTAATAACGCAGGTTATGGATGGTACCGAGCATAGAACCCAGCATTTCTCCACATTTCTCTAAATGGAACAGATAAGCGCGGGTAAAGTTCTGACAGGTATAGCAGTCGCAATGTGGATCAAGCGGGCTTTGATCATGACGGTATTGGCTGTTACGGATACGCACCAGACCATCGGTCACGAAATAATGACCGTTACGTGCATTTCGGGTTGGCATGACGCAGTCGAACATGTCTACACCGCGACGGATGCCTTCAACGATATCTTCCGGTTTGCCGACACCCATCAGGTAACGCGGTTTATTTTCCGGCATTTTGTTCGGAAGATAATCCAGCACCTTGATCATTTCTTCTTTCGGTTCACCGACAGACAGACCGCCAATCGCATAACCGTCGAAGTCAATCTCAAGCAGGCCTTTTAAGGACTCATCACGCAGGTCTTCATACATCCCGCCCTGAATAATCCCGAACAGGGCATTTTTATTGTTGAGTTCATCATGATGATGTTTCTTGCAGCGCTCAGCCCAGCGTAAAGATAGCTGCAAAGATTTCTGCGCTTCTTCATGGGTTGCAGGATAAGGCGTACATTCATCAAAAATCATCACAATATCGGAGTTCAACGTATGCTGAATTTCCATTGAAATTTCAGGTGAAAGGAAAACTTTTGAACCATCGATCGGGGAGCGGAAGGTCACGCCTTTTTCTTCAATCTTGCGCATTGCACCCAGACTGAAGACCTGGAAGCCGCCTGAGTCAGTCAGAATCGGTTTATCCCATTTCATGAAACCGTGCAGGCCACCATGCTGCTTGATGACTTCAAGGCCCGGACGCAGGTATAAGTGGAAAGTATTACCGAGGATAATCTGTGCTTTAATACCTTCAACATCACGTGGCAACATGCCTTTAACCGTGCCATAAGTACCAACTGGCATAAAGACGGGTGTCTCTACTACGCCATGTTCAAGCGTTAAACGACCACGACGGGCACGACCCGACTGACCTAATTTTTCAAACTTCATAAGAGTTCCAAATCAAGGCGAAAAAACAGTTCGCTGATTACTAATGCGAATTAAAGGGCGCTATTTTCCTTGATTCTGACCTTAAACGCCAGCATTGTAGAGAATTCACTCTGTAATTTTATTTATCGATGAATAGAGGAAATATCAGGTGAAAGAGGTAAGTTTGCAGAAAATTGCTGTAAACGCTGCATAATTTCTTCCCGGCTCAAGGCACAGCTACCATCAGGTTCAGCCGCCATGGCAGCAATATGCTGGATCAATTTTTGGATATAGATATTGCTGTCGATAAAATAGGATTCCAGCGTCAGTAAATAGGCATCCTGCGCCACTTGCAAATAGTCATAAGGTTCCATAGCCAGCATTTGTTCCAGATCAATCAGAATATCCTTATCACTTTGTGAGAGTTTTAAACGTTTATTGACTCTCGGTTGAGACAGGGTCTGTCTGAAAGCTAAAAAGTCCTGCAATAAGCGACTGTCGGAATTGAGTTCAAGTGCAGATTGGCATTCACATTCGGGTTGGATCGGAACGCTGAGGAAAAAAATAATCGAATCTAGATCCAGACCATAAGCTTCAGATAATTTGCGTTTGGCTTGTTTAAAAGTTTCTAGCAATAAATCCAAGTGAGTAGCAGGAAGCTGTTTTTGTTGAGCTAAGACAGGATGGCCAAAACTATGCTGGGTTTTAAAATACTCTGCCAGCAAAGTTTTAAAAGGCATGAGTTCAGATTGTGAAGAGCTTTGGCTTTTATAGCGCCATTTTCGTACATTCCAGCGATCCCGTTCGGCCAGATATTGCTGTGAATCTTCAGGGTCCTGAAAAATGCTACGTTCTGTGGAAATCGCCAGATCATCCAGCAGCAAAAATTCATCAAAGACCAAACTACAGGCATAGATGTGATCATCCTGATAGCGGTCATACAGCTGATAAAATTCCTTGACCAGCGTCTGTTGCAAGTGTTCTAAATAATCCAGCATGATTTTTTATTCTTTTTATTGGGTTTTTATAAGTGTATTGCTTTATCTCTCGCTATTGCATCATAAGCCAATGTATTGCAAATCAAAAACTATAAAATGTAATGATTTTTTCTCAGTGAAAGTTCGGACGATAGTCAAAGTTTTGAGTCACGGTCTGGTCACGGAAAGGGCGTACTGCTTTCTTTCTGAGAAACATGTTATTGATAATATTGTGCGGGAAAATCTGAATCTGGTTATTGAAGAGTTCGACATTGCGGTTGTAGATGGTAATTGCAGCGCCGACATTTTCATTCTGTTCTTCAATTTCATTCATCATTTTCAGATAAATGTCATTAGCTTTCAGTTCAGGGTAGTTTTCAATCACCACATTCAGGCTGCGCATCAGTTCTTTATTCAGGTTTTCAACCCGTTGTAACTGGGCAATATCGGCATCCTGAATATTCAGGCTCATAATGTTCTGGCGCAGTTCAGTGACTTTCTCTAAAGTTCCTTTTTCAAAACTGGAATATTGCTCAACCAGAGGTTGCAGACCATCCAGGATTTTTAGTTTTTGCCGCTCATAGTTGGCGACATCGGACCATGCACGAATAGTGGAGTTATGATGACGCACAATGCTGTTACGAATCATGATAATGGCAATAATGACCAGAAGCGGGATAATGACAAAAACAAAAAATCCCATAAAAGTAGTCCCCAGAAAAAAATAATTATTTTAAAAATTGCGTCAGATCAGTATGTAACTTTTCCAATTCTATTAATTTAAACGTTCTGAGATGGCCACGCAATGTGGAAATATCGTTAATTTTATCGTGTTTACTGGATACCTCAAATAAATCATGTGGTCCCAGATAGCAGAGTATATGGCTTTCCGGGTGAAACAATAAATCGCCCTGACGCTGTTCAAAAAAGTCCGCTAGTCGAAGTACAAAACCAGGCGTGAGCATTTTGGCCATTTGCATCGGATCACTGCCAAAGAAATTTAACTTCTGGTTGGTGCGAATGTCGCTGCTGTGCCAGGGATAAGCATAAGGATAATGAAATTTCTTTCTGGAGGTAGTCACGGCTAGCCCCTGAATCTGAACATCAAAAACAAATACCCCCCAAAGGTCTTTATGTACCTGGGTCAGTTTGACCGGTTGACCTTCCTTATTGCGTACCTGAACTTCATGTACATAATGATATTGAAAGACTAGAACCTGATGTTGTTGACCATCTTCATCTTCCCAGACGGTGCTGGCATAGCGTGAAATTTCATTACTCAGAGAGCCCTGATTAAATACCGGGAACAGACGTTTTAAATGGCTAATAAAATGTAGGGGATTCAGTGGAATAGAAATATGTTGTGGCTGCCTCTGAAAAGCCAGCTGGTATTTTTTGGCGAGCGCCTCATCTTCCAGATAACGAATGACTTCATCCAGTGGCTTTCGATGTTCATAGCTGATATAAGCCCAGAATACCAATAGGCATCCAAAGAAAACACCGCTTTGCATCCAGATATTGGCAGGCGCTACAAAGATGCAGCCAATCAGAAAGAGTCCGATTCCGGCCAGAGCAAGCGGTAAATTATTTTCAAATTTTAAGCTAATTGGGCCATTCCAGGGGTGCAAGCCATCCAATAATTCCTGATAGCTTTTGGCCTGACGACCCAGATCCCAGAGCCGTGCGATATTGCGAAACACCACTTCATTTTTCTTACGTCGAATATGAATGGAGTGCTGCACAGACTCGATCGGCATCGGGACGGTTCCTGCTGATTACTGCGCTTGATCAATCAGCATGGCATCGCCATAACTGAAGAAGCGGTATTTGCTTTCAACCGCGTGCTTGTAAGCATTCAGGATGTTTTCGCGGTTAGATAGAGCCGAAACCAGCATGAGCAGGGTAGATTCCGGTAAATGGAAGTTGGTAATCAGACGATCCACCACTTTGAACTCATAACCCGGATAGATGAAGATTTGAGTATCACCGGTCCAGCCTTTCAGTTCACCACCATTGGCCTGAGCCGCACTTTCGGTCGCACGGGTTGCGGTCGTACCGACAGCAATCACTTTATTACCACGTGCTTTGGTGGCTTTGATCAATTCCATGGATTCATCCGATACCTGACACCATTCGCTGTGCATGATATGGTTTTCGATATCATTGGTACGAACTGGCAGGAAAGTACCTGCACCGACATGCAAGGTCACAAAGGTTTTCTGAATGCCTTTTTCTTCCAGTTTCTTCAGCAATTCTTCATCGAAGTGCAGGGAAGCGGTAGGAGCAGCAACGCTGGCCAGTTTTGTCGGATCATTGAAAACGGTTTGATAACGAACCGTATCAATCTCTTCCGCTTCACGGTTGAAATAGGGTGGAATTGGTAGCGCGCCGTATTTATCCAGCACATCCAGAATCGGCTGAGAAAACTCGACAATAAACAGATTTTCATGACGGCCTTGAACGGTGACTTTGACTTCATCTGGACCAATAAATAATTCTGCACCAGCTTTAGGTGTATTGCTGGCCTTGATATGACAATGCGCAATGAACTGATCCATCATACGCTCAACCAGTACTTCAACTGCACCACCAGAGGCACGTTTACCTTTCAGACGCGCTTTCATCACTTTGGTATCGTTCAGAACCAGCAAATCGCCTTCATTCAATAAATCCAGAATATCGGTGAACTGGTGATCGTGATATTGGCCATGTGCATCAAGGTGTAACAGGCGGGAAGCACTACGTTGTTCAAGAGGATAGCGAGCAATCAGCTCATCAGGGAGATCGAAACTAAAATCAGAAAGTTGCATGACAATTTACGATAAAAAAACTGCGGCTAGTATAAACTTTTTTCTTTTTTATGGCGGGAATTGCTCGATTATAAAACAAAAAAATAAGAATTGTTTTAAAATTAGGCAAATGTGTTTTTTCTGCGTTGACAAGTTTTTGAAACAGAGTAATATAGCCGTCATCCACTCCCGAGGTGGTGAAATTGGTAGACGCGGCGGACTCAAAATCCGCTGTCAGAGATGACGTGTCGGTTCGAGTCCGACCCTCGGGACCAAAATTCTGAAGAACCCCAAGCATATTAAGTCTTGGGGTTTTTTATTGCCTAAAAATAAGCATGTGGATGTGAGCTTCTTTGATTGATTGCATTCTTTTTTTTCAATTTTGAAAGAGTTATTTCAGAATAAGTACCTTAATCAGCACCTAAATAAACAAATTGTCTTTATTCTGAATATAAAAAAGCCCCACTCATCAAATTTTTCTTTTTCACCATCAAAAATAAAATTCAGGAGTGGAGCTAGATATTACAGTCTTAATAAATTAAGAAAATTCACCCGTTGAGCGTTCTTTGGCCCAGTCACGCAGGATAAATTTCTGCAATTTCCCGGTTGAAGTTTTTGGAATCTCGGTAATCACCACATCTTTAGGTACTTTAAAACGCGCCAGATGTTGCTTGCAGAATTCGATAATCTCTTCTGCTGTGGCAGTTTGTCCTACTTTCAGTTCGACAAAGGCACATGGCACTTCCTGCCAGCGAGGATCTGGTTTTGCCACCACGGCTGCCGTGAGAATAGCAGGATGCTGATAGAGCACTTCTTCCACTTCCAGCGATGAAATGTTTTCACCTCCCGAAATAATCACATCTTTAGAGCGGTCAGTGATTTTTGCATAACCATCAGGTTGGCATACTGCCAGATCGCCAGTATGGAACCAGCCACCGGCAAAGGCTTCTGCAGTTGCTTCCGGATTCTTTAAATAACCTTTCATGACGATGTTGCCACGGAACATGATTTCACCCATGGTCTGACCATCATGTGGCACTTCCTGCATAGTGTCAGGATCAAGTACTTTCATGCCATCTTGCAGCGGATATGGTACACCTTGACGAGAATGCAATTGCGCCTGCTCCTGAATCGACAGATCTGACCAGCCTGCCTGAGACGCACAGAGCGCAGAAGGGCCGTAGGTCTCAGTTAGACCATAGACATGAGTCACATTAATACCGATATTGCGCATGCCCTCAATGATTGCAGCAGGAGGCGCAGCACCCGCCACCATCACTTCGACACGATGATCAAACTTGGTCTTTTTCTCTTCAGGGGTATTGATCAGCATCGACAGCACAATGGGTGCACCGCAGAAATAATCCACTTTATGTTCAGCAATGAGTTTAAAGATCAGTTCCGGATCAACTTTACGTAAACAGACGTTCGTACCGCCATTGGCTGCCATGGTCCAGGCAAAGCACCAGCCATTACAGTGGAATAGCGGTAAGGTCCATAAGTAAGTGGCACGTGGCATCATGCCACAGGCAATGATATTACTGGCTGCATTAATATAGGCGCCACGGTGATGGTAAACCACGCCTTTCGGGTTACCTGTGGTTCCAGAAGTGTAGTTCAGGCTAATCGCATTCCATTCATCATCCGGTAAATGCCATTCAAAATTGGCATCGCCTTGAGCCAGCCAGTCTTCATATTCAATCTGGCCGATACGGGTATCTTCACCCTCAAATTCCTCATCAGTCACGTCAATCACATAAATGTCTTGCTGTGGAACCAATGCCAAAGCTTCTGTTGCAACTGCAGAAAATTCTGGATCGACCAGCAGTACTTTGGTCTCAGCATGTTCCAGCATGAACGCCAATGTTTTGGCATCCAGACGGGTATTTAAAGTATTCAGGACCGCACCCGCCATTGGCACAGCAAAGTGTGCTTCGATCATCGCAGGTACGTTTGGCAGTAAAACTGAAACGGTGTCATTTTTACCGATGCCTAAATTCTGGAGCTGGTGGGCAAACTGACGGCAACGATTGTATTTTTCACGCCAGGTAATACGACGCTTACCATGAATGATCGCATTTTGATTCGGGTAGATATAAGCCGCGCGATCGAGATAGCGTAAAGGTGACAGCGCTACAAAATTGGCAGGGGTGCGCGGTAATTCATCGTATGCCTTAACCATTGTAAAACTCCGTTCTATATTTATTTTTCATATCCTGTTAAAAAAGATATGCAATTCTTGGAAGTCTTGCAGTTATGCTTTAGTCGAGTGCGAATGTATAATTTTAAAAATTTAAATAATTGAATATTAATAAAATTATTTTTAAGCACCGATTTTTTTGAACCTATGGGTTCCCATATTTGCCTTTTTAGGTATTTTACTCTAAATGGGTGTTAAATATAGCCTCAGCCAAGGAATAATAATGAAAATACAACAGGCGGATGCAACATGGCGCAACTGGTCAGGTAGCCAGTACAGTTCTCCTCAAATTTTTGAGCCTAAAGAAATTAATGAATTGCAAAATCTGGTGAAGTCACATGCGCAGATTCGTGTGGTGGGTGCAGGACATTCATTCAGTGCACTAGCCAAAACCGATGAGGTCTTGATTCGTCTGGATCATTTCAAAGGCGTGATAGATGCAGATGAAGCGACAGCTCAATGTACTGTACAGGCAGGTACGCGTTTATATGAGTTGGGTGAATATCTAGCCCCTCTTAATCAGGCTTTGATCAATCAAGGTGATATTGATCAGCAAAGTCTGGCGGGTGCAGTCTCGACCGGTACGCATGGCACGGGAATTGATTTGCCGTGTTTATCTGCTTTCGTTCAAGGCTTTGAATTACTGACTGCAGATGGCGAATTATTGCAATGTGATGAGCAGCAAAATACGGAAATTTTTCAGGCAGGGCGGGTAGTACTGGGCAGTCTCGGAATACTCACCAAAATCACCCTGCAAAATCGGCCGCGTTATAAATTAAAAGAACAGATCCGGTTGTGTCCGTTAAAAGACATATTTTCCAATATCGATCAATGGAAACATCAGTATCGGCATATTGAGTTTTGGGCTTTTCTGTATGCTGATCAGGTCATGCTGAAAACGCTGGATGAAACGGATGAATGCATTCAGCCGAGAAAAGAAAGCTGGCCATCAGAAGATAGTTTATTAATGTTGTGCTCGGAATTGACACGGTTATTGCCGTCTACCAATCCTTATCTGCAAAAGCTGCTCGGTGTTTTTGTCAAACCGACCTGTTTTGTGGATTGGTCCAGTCAGATTTTCCCCACACCGCGTAATACCCGATTTAATGAAATGGAATATCAGATTCCGGTCGAACTAGGCTTGCAGTGTCTGGAAGAAGTGCTGCATTGTTTAAGGCAGCATCGTGTGCCGATGTTCTTTCCGATCGAGTTTCGTTATGTCAAAGCGGATGATATCTGGCTTAGTCCGTTCTATCAGCGGGATTCAGTTTCAATTTCTATCCATCAGTTTTATAAGCAGGATTATTATGTCATTTTTAATCTAGTGGAACCGATTTTTCAGAAATATCAGGGGCGACCGCATTGGGGGAAATTGCATAGCATGCATGCCGCATCACTGCACGACTTATATCCAAGATGGGATGAATTTATGGCGCTACGTCAGCAGCTAGATCCGCAGCAAAAATGGCTGAATCCATACTTAAAACAACTGTTTCTGGCTAAGTAGCAGGAGTGGAAGATGCAATCAACTTATTTTCAGCAACTGACTCAAGACCTAAAACAGCAGGGTACAGGTACACCACAACTGATTCTGGATTTGGTTCAGTATCAGCATAATCTGGATGTTGTGCAGGCAAAACTACCTCCGCAGTTAAAGCCTCGTCTGGTGGTGAAATCTCTGTCCAGTACTGAGTTGCTTCAATTCGCTAGTGAAAAGCTGAATACCCAGCGTTTTATGGTATTTCATCTGCCACATCTTCGGGAAATTATCGGAGCATTTGAGCAAGCGGACATTCTACTCGGTAAGCCAATGCCGGTTCATGCAGCGCAGCGCTTTTATCAAAGCTGGTTTGGTCAAATGGACTTAAATACTCAAGTAAATATTCAATGGCTGATCGATAGTCAGGCACGTCTGGAGCAGTATCTGCAACTCGCCCAAAGCCTGAATCTTTGCCTGAATGTGAATATTGAAATTGATGTAGGGCTGCATCGCGGAGGGGTGAACAGTCAGGAGCAGTTTATAGCCCTACTCAAGCTGATTCAGCAGCATCCTTTGTCTCTAAAATTCTCCGGATTAATGGGCTACGATGCGCATGTAGCTAAACTGCCAAAAATTCTTAAAAGTCCTGAAAAAAGTTATCAGCAATCACAGCAGATTTATCAAAAATTCAAGATGACGCTGCAACAGCAATTTCCTGATTTATGGCATGAAAACCTATGTTTTAATGGTGGCGGCAGTCCGACCTTTATGCAGCATTGCCAGCAGAGTGTTTGTAATGATCTGGCTTTTGGTTCCATGCTACTTAAACCCAGTGACTTCGATCTGAAAAATCTCTCTGCTTTAAAATGTGCCTTGTGGATTGCCACACCAATTTTAAAAGTGCTGCCTTATGGCCAGATTCCCGGTCTGGAAGTATTTAATTATCTACCGCATCAGTATAAAGCATTATTTATTTATGGTGGCTACTGGCAGGCGGACTATTATTTTCCAGAAAAAAGCCAGCCGCATATTTTATATGGACGCAGTAGCAATCAGGAAATGGTTCTGGTATCGAAATCTTGCGAACTGAAAGTCGATGATTATGTGTTTTTAAGACCAACTCAAAGCGAAGCCATCATTCCCCAGTTTTCTCAATTGTGTGTCTATGCTGAAAGGCAATTTGAAGCGTGGCAAACCTTTAGAGAATAAATAATTCTTGAGTGAATAATGATCTTAACTCATTGCAGCTCAAAAGAACTTTTTGGTGATAAATCCTATTTTTATTAGGGAAAAGGTTTAATCATTGGCTCAAGCCGTGTAAAATTCTAGGCGATTTTTTATTTATCCACCGTTTTTATCTTTTGAGGTTCTCCCTCGATCATAATCTCGCGGTGACATGCTCCATGGTACGGGGCATCACTCCTTAAGGATTTCATATGCCAATTATCACTTTGCCAAATGGCGATCAAAAACAGTTTGATCACGCCGTATCTGTGATGGAAGTTGCTCAAAGCATCGGTCCTGGTCTTGCAAAAAATACCGTTGCAGGTCGTGTAAACGATCGTCTAGTGGACGCGTGCGATCTGATTACTGAAGACGCAACCTTACAAATCATCACGCCTAAAGATGAAGAAGGTGTCGAAATTATTCGTCACTCTTGCGCACACTTGGTGGGTCATGCCGTTAAGCAATTGTTCCCAGAAGCAAAGATGGTCATTGGTCCAGTCATTGAAGAAGGTTTCTACTATGACATCTGGATGCCACGTCCATTTACTTTAGATGACATGGCTGCGATTGAAGAGCGTATGAAAAAGCTCATCGATCAAGACTATGATGTCGTGAAAAAAATGACTCCGCGTGATGAAGTGATTGCAGAATTCACAGCCCGTGGTGAAGAATACAAATTGCGCCTGATCGCAGACATGCCTGAAGAAACTCAAATGGGCCTGTACTACCATCAGGACTATCTGGATATGTGCCGTGGTCCGCACGTACCAAATACCAAATTCCTAAAATCATTCAAGCTGACTAAAATCTCTGGTGCTTACTGGCGCGGTGATGCGAAAAACGAACAGCTACAACGGATCTATGGTACAGCTTGGGCGGATAAGAAACAGCTCGCAGCTTATATCAAGCGTATTGAAGAAGCTGAAAAACGCGATCACCGTAAAATTGGTAAAGCCTTAGACTTGTTCCATATGCAGGAAGAAGCACCAGGTATGGTGTTCTGGCATCCAAACGGCTGGACCATTTACCAAGTGCTTGAACAATACATGCGTAAAGTTCAGCAAGAAAATGGTTACCTTGAAATCCGTACACCACAAGTGGTGGATTTCACGCTTTGGGAAAAATCAGGTCACGCAGCGAACTATGCTGAAAACATGTTTACGACTCATTCAGAGAACCGTAACTACGCTGTAAAACCGATGAACTGTCCTTGTCACGTGCAAGTGTTCAACCAGGGCTTAAAATCATATCGTGATCTTCCAATCCGTTTAGCGGAGTTTGGTTCATGTCACCGTAACGAGCCATCGGGTTCTTTACACGGCATCATGCGTGTACGTGGTTTTACCCAAGATGATGCGCATATTTTCTGTACTAAAGAACAAATCGGTACTGAAGTTGCAGACTTTATCAAATTGACACTAGACGTATACAAAGATTTTGGCTTTGAAGAAGTACAAATGAAGTTATCTACACGTCCTGAAAAACGTGTGGGTGATGATGCACTTTGGGATATGGCAGAAAAATCTTTGGCAGATGCTTTAGATGCTGCTGGCCTAGATTGGGATTTACAACCAGGTGAAGGTGCATTCTACGGTCCGAAGATCGAATTCTCATTGAAAGACTGCTTAGGCCGAATCTGGCAGTGTGGTACCATTCAATGTGACTTCAACCTTCCAGAACGTCTGGATGCCTCTTATGTTACTGAAGACAACGATCGTGATCAGCCTGTGATGTTGCACCGTGCAATTCTTGGCAGTTTCGAACGTTTTATTGGTATACTGATTGAACACTACGCGGGCTTTATGCCACCTTGGTTATCACCAGTGCAAGCGTGTGTCATGAATATTACTGATGCTCAAGCCGAGGCTTGTGAGTCAGTCGTCGCGAAACTTAAAGAAAACGGAATTCGTGCAATTTCTGACTTGAGAAATGAGAAAATCGGCTTTAAGATTCGTGAACGTACTTTAGAGCGTATTCCTTACTTATTGGTACTTGGGGACCGTGAGGTAGAGGAAGGTACTGTGAATGTCCGTACCCGCTCAGGAAAAAATTTGGGTACTATGTCAATCGATGCTTTCGTTGACTTAGTAAAAGCAGCCGTTGCCGAACGCGGCCGGTACATTGTGGAGTAACAGCGATTAAACAGCCTGACCGTAATCAACAGGGCGGTAATAAATCAAACCGTCCTGCCTTGAATGATGAAATTCGTGCTAAAGAAGTTCGTCTTGTAGACGAAAATGGTGAGCAAAAAGGTATTGTAAGCCTTGCGGAAGCATTGCGCGCAGCAGAAAATGTTGAGCTTGATCTTGTTGAGATCGTAGCCAATGCTGAGCCACCTGTTTGCAAAATCATGGACTTCAATAAGCATTTGTTTGATCTGAAACAAAAGCAGAAAGAAGCGAAGAAAAAACAACATCAAGTCCAGGTGAAAGAAATCAAGCTACGTCCTGCGACAGATGTAGGTGATTACAACGTAAAATTACGTGCAATCATCAAATTCCTTGAAGAAGGAAACAAGGTTAAAATTACCCTGCGTTTCCGTGGTCGTGAAATGGCTCACCAGCAACTGGGTCTGGCTCAACTGCAAAAAGTTGAAGCAGACGTCGTTGAATATGGTGTTGTTGAACAAGCACCAAAAATGGAAGGTCGTCAAATGGGTATGCTGCTTGGTCCTAAAAAGAAAAAGTAAGCATCTCTTGATGAAAAAAGCCCTGCATTTGCAGGGCTTTTTTATGAGGTAACTTAATTTTTTATTGAGTAGGGTAGGATTTTCCTGCTTCTACAATCGGAATATTGGCCTCAGTGGGTACATAAATTATTTGTTGAATACGACCTTCACGTAGGGCTTCACCAAATGCACCAATAAATTCCTGCTTGCGATATTCAGGATAATCTTTAGCTGCCTGCCCAACGAGTTTAATAGCTTCTGCACGCAGTTTGGCACTTTCCAGTTCCGCTTTTGCAACTTGCACTTGAATCATTTTAGATTGTTCTGCTTCAGCCAATGCTGCCTGACCATCCATCCCTTGTTTCCAAACTTTATAATGTGGCCAGCCAAACAATAGCAGTAAAATGACAATCAATAAAAAGAAGAGCAAGCCCAATAGCATGAATGGACTTAGGGCGTTGCGACGGACATAATTCATAGTGCACCTACGGCAGATTTTTTTATCTATGGTATTTATTGAATGTTTTATTCTGTTTCAGAAAAGCATAGCCGAAATTTTATGTAAATCAACTATATGTGGTGATAGGGGAAAGTCCCAACCAGAACACCATTTTTTAATAACTGCTTTTTATCCTTTGGAATCTGATGAGATAAATTTCTTTCAGCTTAAACCATATAGTTAAAAGTGTTTTTGAATCAGCTTTTATGATCTTAAATTCCAAGCACTGTGCATGGCCTGAATAATTTCTTTAGCTTGCTGACGGGAAAACATCGATAAATGAATCCGGAATAATCTTAAACAGAGCCGGTCGCGCCAACTGGACTGACAAAGAATAAAATCGAGAGTGCCATCTCGCTGATTAATTTGATGAGCGGGAAGTCTGGTTAGCCAGCGTTTGGTACGTGCCTTAATTGAATCATATTGAGGATTGATAAAGCTATAATGGACGGCTTCACGATATAAACACAGGCTGATCCGGTAACCTGCCAAAGTGTAATAAATTGTCCGCGAGGTGATTTTTAGTTTAATGCTATATACCAAGAGCGATAGCATCAGGAAACCCAGCATATAGCCATAAAAGCTTGGAGACTCCTGCCATAAAAATACCAATCCTCGAATAAAACTGGAAGGAGGATCTGGAGTATGAAGGTATAAGGTCATCAAAATCCCAATGGGATAGCAAAGAAGGAGAAGTCCCATATGTTTCATCGTCTGGGCACTTTGATGAAACAGAATAATATCTGATGTGCTCATATTATTATTTTTATAATGAGTGAAAATTGAACACTTTCAAGCTTAAGGATTCTGTCCTAAAAAAGAAAGACCCATTCGGGTCTTTCTTTTGGCAGGTGATTAGCTTTGCTGCTCGTTAGATTCATTTTTTTCAGCTAACAGTTTTTTGCCAATCGGAATCTGACGAGGCAATTTTTCTTCTGGCACATTGCGCTGCAATTCGATTTTCAATAAACCATTTTCAAATTCAGCTTGTTGTACCTCTACATGTTCATCCAGTCTTAAAGACAATTTGAATGAACGGTGGGCGATGCCTTTATGCAGGAATTCCACAGTCGTATCTGAATTTTCTTCCACCGCTTTACCGCTAATGGTCAGAACCTGATTTTCCAGATTGATCTCTAGCTGGTCTTCATTGAATCCGGCAGCAGAAACCACAATGCGGTAATTGTTGTCGCCGGTTTTTTCAATGTTGTAATGTGGATAGTTCGGTGCCTCACTTTGCATTGCATAATCAAAAAGGTCATTAAAGCGGTCAAAACCGATACTACGACGGAATAGTGGGCTAAGACTGAAATTGCTCATTGATCTTACCTCCTGATCTCAGAAAAGTTTTTTAAACAACATGCAATTCTTCAATATGAACTCAGTGATTAGAAACAATCTCCTGAATAGATCATTGCTCTATTTCTAATATAGGATTGAGGCGAAGCTTTTCAAGCCTCAAGATTTAAAAATATTTGAACCCATCTTGGGCTAAAAATAATGCTTTAAATTTAGCGATTTTACTGCTGAATCTATAACAAAATATGCGGAAGTAGGGCTTTAAATCATGCTATAACTAGATCAAATTTCAATAATGTCATGTAAAAACGAAAAGGTAACAGGTAATAACATGATTGATCTCTATTATTGGGGAACGCCCAATGGCCATAAAATTACCATCGCATTAGAAGAAATGGGCTTGGAATATAAAATTTTTCCGATCAATATTCTGGAAAATGATCAGTTTCAACCTGATTTTTTACGTATCTCTCCAAACAACAAAATTCCTGCGATTGTAGATCAGGATGGCCCGCGTGGCGAACCGATTTCAGTCTTTGAATCTGGCGCGATTCTGCAATATTTGGGTCGTAAAACCGGCCTGTTTTATCCGGATGATGAGCAGCAACGTGTTGAAGTTGAACAGTGGCTGATGTGGCAAATGGGTGGCTTGGGTCCGATGCTGGGGCAGAATCATCACTTTAGCCGTTTTGCTCCTGAGCGTATCCCATATGCTACTGATCGTTATGTTAATGAAACCAAGCGTCTATACGGGGTTCTGAACAAACAGCTGATTGGTCAAAAATATGTAGCCGGTGAGTATTCGATTGCGGATATGGCTATTTTGCCATGGGTGTTACGTCATGAATGGCAGCAAATTGATCTGGCAGATTATCCGGAAGTACAGGAATATGTGACACGCCTGACTGCGCGTCCAGCGGTGCAAAGAGCGTTAGCAATACAGGTCAGATAAGTCTGGCCTTTGTGCTAAACTAGATAAAAGTAGATTAAACCACCTTTGGGTGGTTTTTTATTGGGTGAGTATATGAAAGATTTTTTCCTGAACTTTACTAAAATCGTGGAAACGAATCCTCGAATTTACTGGAGTATTATTTTCGGTATCGCAGCTTGTCTGCTGCTGTTCGTTGCTGAAATTGTGCATGTGGATCAGGTGATCAGTGCCTTGAATACCAAAGATCGTCAGATTTTAAATACAGCTCTTGAGCCGATCACCCAGAAATATCAATGGTCACGTATTTTGGTCATGGTTATGGCTATAGTCTGGGCGAATTGGGAATATCTTAAAGCCAAGAAAAAACTGGGTTTAAGCCGTTAGTCTCGGGATGTCCCTGTTTCTGCTCTTTCTTGCCGCTTTTGGTGCAGCCACTTTATTACCGCTGCAGTCGGAAGCGGTTTTGCTGGGTTTATTATGGCAAGGGAGCTATTCGGCGGCCTTGCTCATCATGATTGCAAGTGCTGGAAATATCTTGGGTTCCTGTGTGAACTGGTATCTGGGGTTCAAGATTGAGCAATATAAGCATAAAAAATGGTTTCCAGTCTCTGAGCAGCAGATGCTGAAAGCCCAAAGTACCTATCAGAAATACGGCTATTGGTCATTATTGCTGAGCTGGGTGCCGATTATTGGCGATCCAATTACGTTAATTGCCGGTTTGCTTAAGGAAAATTTTACCCGTTTTATCTTGATAGTCAGTATTGCCAAAATTGGACGTTATCTGTTTGTCTATTGGGCTTATGCGATGTTTTAAAAAAAGAGGCATAAAGCCCACTGCTGTCCCATAGTTTGCTTTAAATAAAAAAACCTGAGTCCTAACAGTTAAAATATGAGTGCAAACAAACACTTTAACGACCAGGATTCAGGTTTTGTCCCATCAGAATACCGTATTTCATGAGCTAATTAAACCTCTTGTGCGACAGGATTTTGAACAACTTGCTAAAGTACACCATGTTGGACAGAAATTTAGAGCGGCTTCCCGGTGGGATCAGTTTATTGCCATATTGATGTCTCAATTCTCTTGTAGGCAAAGTCTGAGAGATATTCAATCCAATTTGGAGTGCCAACAGGAAA
>NZ_VPDM01000022.1:0-62628 GCF_013417645.1 Acinetobacter sp. YH12236 | reverse complement strand
GAAAGTTGGGTGTATTTCTTCATTGTGTGCTTTCCAATTGCGAGTTGAAAAAGTCTAATGATTCTATGAATACACCTAACTTTTTCAACTAACTACAAATGTGTTGCACTTGGGATTTGAATCTGCGGAATAATAATACCGAGGAAGAATAGTCATGAAAGCGAGATGTTTATGCGGTGCGACTCGATTTGAAGTGCAGCTTAGAAATCATGAAGTGGCTGCCTGTCATTGTTCCATGTGCCGCCGCCAGACAAGTGGGCCTCTCATGTCGATTGATATAGAAAATATTCACTTTATTGATCAGCAGCATTTATCTGTTGCAAGTACTTCTGAATGGGCAGAGCGTGGTTTTTGCAATGCCTGTGGTACTTTTATTTTCTGGCGGACCAAAGATCATTCCTTTGCCAATATTAATGTATTTACTTTGGAGCAACTGCCAGAAGATCTGGATTTCAATTTAGAAATTTATATAGATCATCAGCCAGCATTTTATTCATTTAACAATCAAACCAAAAAAATGACAGAAGCTGAGGTAATTGCTATGTTCCAGCAACCTAACTCCTGAAATGAATATCATTAGATAAAGGAAGAGCAAGTCTGGTGATTTTATCTGATGAAAATAATCTTTTTAAAATTAAGAACACTATATAAGTGCATATATATCATTAAATAAAAATACTGATTAGCAGGTTCGTATTTCAAATAGCATCCTGCTTTTCATGTCATGATCATTCTTTCTTTTGATTAAATTGTTAAATTGGAACGAAAAAAACTCATAGTTTCTGAGCTCAATAAATTATTATTTTCTATAAGCGAACTAAAGATAGAAACTAAACTTTTCTATAAAATCAATAAATATAAAGATTTATGGCACAAGGATTGTATGTGATTTCCACTGTATATCTCAGTTTTAAATAATTCAGTTTAAAAATAAAACCCGAGAAAAGAATTAAGAATAGAGTGATTTTGCAATGAAACAGTTTTTGCATCTTTGGGTACCGATTTTTTTGAGTAATAGCATCATAATGTTGGTCGGAATATTTGACATGATTTTCCTGTCTCATTACTCACCGCAACATGTGGCTGCTATGGCTGTGTGTTTATCTATTTATTCTTTATTATTTGTTTCGGGGACGGGGATTTTGCAGGGTATGATGCAGGAACTTGCTGAAGCATATGGGCGACGTGCTTTTGATAATATTCAAAAAATTCTGAAACAGAGCATCCTTATTGTCATCGTCCTGTCTGTATTTGCAGGATGGCTATTAACTCATGCAGATCCTTTGCTACATCTGTTAAAAGCAGATAGTGCATTACAGGCTTTGATTCAACCTTGTTTATGGTTACTGGCTTGGACGCTTCCAGCACATTTGTTAGTACGTATTTTATATATTTTAACGCAAGCCTGTGGTGAGGCGAAGCGTGTGTTCTATGCCAATATTTTTTATCTGATATTCAAAGTGAGTTTGGCCTATTGCCTGATTTTTGGGATTCAGGGTTATGTACCTGCCTATGGGGTTAAGGGAGCTTTCATTGCTCATCTGACTGTTCAATGGGCACTATTAGTGGTGTATTACCTGATATTTCTAGAAAAGCAGTTGCGTGTGCACTGGTCCGGACAATTCTTCCATTTTAAGACTTTGCTAAAAATCTTAAGAATCGGCTTACCCTCAGCAATTGTCGTATTTATTGATGTCTTTACAATTAGTGCGATTGCATTATTAATCTTGCCTTTGGGGGAGATAATGGTGAATGCGCATCAAGTAGCGATGGGTTTGGCTGGCCTGCTGTTTATGGTGCCATTTTCGATGAGCTCTGCTTTTAGCATTCTGGTCTCTACCAGGATTGGTGAAAATCAAGTGCAATCTGCCTGGGATTTAACTTTTAAAGCGTTACGTGTGGTGGTCGCAAGCGCAGTTGTTTTGGCGATCTTGATCGCAATTTTTCAAAAACCGATTGTGACGCTATTTAGTGATAATAAGGATGTGCTTGCGGTGAGTCTGGCATTGATGTTCTTATTGTGCTGGATGCATATTTTTGATGCGATTCTGGTGGTTAGCGTCAATATGCTGCGCTGCTGGAAAGTGGTGATATTCCCCATGTTTATCTTTAGTGGAGTACTGCTATTAGGTGGATTGGGCGGAGGCTGGTATTTGGCTTATCATCCAGTATTGCTCTTCAATCTCAATCTGGACGTCTCAGGAATAAGTGGTTTCTGGTGGATGCTGGCTATTTCCTATACCTTTGCCGCATTGATGTGCTTGCTTTGCTTGGGACTTAAATACCGTAAGCATCTACAAACTGCATAAAAAAACCCGCGATGATCGCGGGTTTTTTTATCTAATCAATTAGATTATTTCGCAGCTTTTTCAGCTTCGATAGAAGCAATCGCTTCATCAACGCCTTCGATAGAATCAGCAGCTTTTTTGATACGTGCAAGTGCATCAACTAATACTTCGTCAGCAGTTGCGTAAGAGATACGCATGAAACCACCTAGACCGAATGCATCACCAGGAACGACTGCAACACCAGTTTGTTCCAGTAACCAAGCAGAGAATTCTGTGCAAGAGTTCAGGCCTTTCGCACGAATCAATGGTTTGATGTTTGCGTATGCATAGAATGCACCATCAGCAGGTAGGCAAGAAATACCTTTAATGTCATTCAAGCCATTCACAACCAGGTCATGACGACGTTTGAACGCTTCAACCATTGGTACAAGAACGTCTTGAGGACCATTCAATGCAGCTTCTGCAGCAACTTGTGAAATAGAAGTTGGGTTAGAAGTTGACTGAGACTGGATTTTTTTCATCGCACCGATCAGTTTAGCAGGGCCCGCTGCATAGCCGATACGCCAGCCTGTCATTGCATATGCTTTAGACACACCGTTTAATACGATAGTGCGGTCGTAAAGGTCTGGGGCAACAGTTGCGATGTTGTAGAATTCATCTTCCCAACGGATTGGTTCGTACATGTCATCAGATGCGATGAATACTTCTGGGTATTTACGCAGTACTGCTGCTAAAGCTTCTAATTCAGCTTTAGTGTAGATCATGCCAGTCGGGTTAGAAGGGCTGTTTAATACCACTAGACGAGTTTTGTCAGTGATCGCAGCTTCTAATTGCTCAGGAGTAATTTTGAAACGTTGTTCTTCACCACATTTCACGATTACTGGTGTACCTTCAGCAATGATCACCATGTCTGGATAGCTTACCCAGAATGGAGCTGGGATGATCACTTCATCACCTTTATTTAACAAAGCAAGTGCCAAGTTAAAGAAAGACTGTTTACCACCACAAGAAACCAGGATTTGGTTTGCTTGATAGTCAAGGTTATTGTCACGTTTTAATTTAGCAATAATTGCTTTTTTAAGACCTGGCGTACCATCAACAGCGGTGTATTTGGTGAAACCGTTGTTAATTGCTGCAATTGCTGCATCTTTGATGTGTTGAGGGGTATCAAAATCTGGCTCACCTGCGCCCAAACCAATAACGTTGTGACCAGCAGCTTTCAGTTCAGCAGCCTTATTTGTCACAGCAAGCGTAGGGGACGGTTTGATGGCATTCACACGATCAGAGAGACGTACGTCCACGGCAGTATTCCTTCTTATAGGGATTAAAAAATAAAAAGCACATTATCTTAGCCTAAAATGGTGCACATTGGGCAAAAGAATTTGGAAAAATATACGAAAAAAATGCTGAATCAGTGCAACCTTATCTTGAACATCGATAGGTAGTTTAGATAGACATGAACTAAGAATATGCTTTGAGGATGAGAATAATAGGGGAAATATAAACTAAAAATGGCCACTTTAAAGTGGCCATTTATGTGAGAAAGTGTTGTTGTTATGCACTAAAACGTGACAAATCTTCTTCAGGACGGGCAGTCAGCACTTCAATGCCATTTTTTGTTACCAAAAGAGTGTGCTCATATTGAGCCGATAATTTATGGTCTTTAGTGACCACAGTCCATTTATCACCCAGCAGTTTGGTTTGCCAAACACCGGCATTCACCATTG
This sequence comes from Acinetobacter sp. YH12236, assembly GCF_013417645.1. Taxonomy (NCBI): domain Bacteria; kingdom Pseudomonadati; phylum Pseudomonadota; class Gammaproteobacteria; order Moraxellales; family Moraxellaceae; genus Acinetobacter; species Acinetobacter sp. YH12236. The sequence goes on along the minus strand of NZ_VPDM01000022.1, from coordinate 58,613 downwards.
GTTCAATCGTAAAAGTCATACCTTCTTCAAGAACCATACCGGTATCTGGTTGACCATAGTGCAGAACTTGTGGTTCATCATGGAAAGTCGTACCGATGCCATGGCCACAGTATTCACGAACAACGCTAAAGCGTTCAGATTCAACATATTTTTGAATCGCATGACCAATGTCACCAATAGTAGCACCTGGTTTCACCACAGCCATACCACGATACATGGCTTCTTGAGCGACTTTGCACAGACGGTTTGCCAGGATTGAAGTTTCACCACCCACGATGTACATCATATTGGTATCCCCATGGAAACCATCTTTGATGACAGTGACGTCAATGTTTAAAATATCGCCTTTTTTCAGGATCTTGTTTTCAGATGGGATCCCGTGACAGACCACATGGTTTACAGATGTACAGATTGTATGCTGGAAAGCAGGGCGGCCAGGCGCTGCACCATAACCTAAACATGCAGGAATGGCATTCTGCACATTTACAATATAGTCATGACAAATCGTATCCAATTCCAGTGTCGTTACGCCGGGTTTGATATGCGGTTTGATCATATCCAACACTTCTGCAGCCAGTCGTCCAGCGATACGCATCTTTTCGATATCTTCAGCGGATTTGATTAAACGACGGGGAGCTTGATAAGTAGTGTTCATGATCTCTAAAAACTTTTGGAAATTTGTATGTGACTATGGTATAAATAGCCGCCCATTTTATCAAATGCTTTTTCGTGAATATATTTGCGAGGCTGATTGAATGGTGTATTAAAAATCCGCACATATATCGTCACATTACTCTGGGTGCCCGCAAGGGTGGAGAATGCGGATATATGGAGGCCTAACCCAAACTTTAAGGTAAAGAAAATGGCAGATTACAACGTAAGCATGCGCGACCTTCTACAAGCTGGCGCGCACTTTGGTCACCAAACTCGTTTCTGGAACCCAAAAATGCGTCAATACATCTTTGGCGCGCGTAACAAAATTCACATCATCAACCTTGAGCACACTGTTCCTGCGTTAAATGATGCTTTGAACTTCGCTAACCAATTGGCTAGCAAAAAGAACAAAGTTTTGTTCGTTGGTACTAAACGTGCTGCTTCTGCAATCATCCGTGAACAAGCTCAACGCGCTGGTCAACCATACGTAGATCACCGTTGGTTAGGTGGTATGTTGACGAACTGGAAAACTCTTCGCCAATCTATCAACCGTTTAAAAGACCTTCAAACTCAATCTCAAGACGGTACTTTCGCTAAACTTACTAAACGTGAAGCTTTAGAACGTAGCCGTGAGATGGAAAAACTTGAACGTGCTTTAGGCGGCGTTAAAAACATGGGTGGTTTACCTGACGCATTATTCGTAATCGACGTTGATCATGAAGCGATTGCAATTAAAGAAGCTAAAAACCTTGGTATTCCTGTAATCGGTATCGTTGATACTAACTCTAACCCAGACAACGTAGACTACGTTATTCCGGGTAACGACGATGCGATCCGTGCAGTAACACTTTATGCTTCTGCTATGGCTGATGCGATTCTTGCTGGTAAAGAATATGCTCAATCACAAGCAAATGCACAAGCTAAAGCAGAAGAAGCTCCTGCTTCTGAGGCTTAATGCGTTAGACGCTAGCTTGTCATTTTTGCGACACGTGATGGTGGCAAAGTAAGCGTTATGTATGCAGGCGGCCCATGAGAATCCTCTGGGCCGTTTCTGTTCTAAAAAGAATTCATTTTCTACCGAATTTAGGAGATAAACATGACTGCAGTTACAGCAAGCATGGTTAAAGAACTGCGTGATCGTACTGGTCTAGCAATGATGGAATGTAAAAAAGCTTTGACAGAAGCTGGTGGTGACATCGAATTAGCGATCGACAACCTTCGTAAATCTGGTCAAGCAAAAGCAGCTAAAAAAGCTGGTAACATTGCTGCTGACGGCGCGATCACAATTGCTCAAGAAGGTAACAAAGCAATCCTTCTAGAAGTAAACTGCCAAACTGACTTCGTTGCTAAAGACGAAAACTTTGCTGGTTTCTCTGCGAAAGTTGCTGCTGCTGCACTTGCTGCAAACGAAACTGACGCTGCTAAAATCGCTGAACTTAAACTTGAAGATGGCGCTACTGTAGAAGAAGCTCGTATTGCTCTAGTTCAAAAAATCGGTGAAAACATTCAAGTACGTCGTGCGAAAATTGTTGAAGGTGAAAACCTTGCTGTTTACAAACACGGTCTTCGTATCGGTGTTGTTGTATCTTACTCAGGTGATGCTGAAACTGGTAAAGGCTTGGCAATGCACATTGCTGCATTCAACCCGGTTGCTGTAAATGCTGAACAAGTTCCTGCTGACCTTATCGCGAAAGAAAAAGAAATCGCTGAAGCAAAAGCACTTGAATCTGGCAAACCAGCAAACATCGTTGAGAAAATGGTTGTAGGTTCTGTTGAGAAATACCTGAACGAAGTTGTTCTTGAGCGTCAACAATACGTAATCGACAACGACAAGAAAGTTGCTGAAGTTCTTAAAGCGACTGGTACTACTGTTGCTAACTTCGTTCGTTTCGAAGTGGGTGAAGGTATCGAGAAGAAAGCTGAGCTTTCTTTCGCTGAAGAAGTTGCTGCTGCTCAGGCTGCTGCAAAATAATTCGGTAACGAATTAGAAAAAAGCCCCGAATGGGGCTTTTTTTATGACTAAATAAAGAATGATCAAGGGGGAATTATGGCAAATAAAACCCATATGGGGATCGGGGCTGTCATTGCACTTTTGGTGGCTGCTTATTTAGGTCTGGATTTATCAGAATCTAAACAACAGACCAATACTTTTGTACCTTCAGCAGAAGTTGCGATTCAACAGCAGACTCATGTTCAAAAAAGTACGCATAAGCTTTCTGATGATACCCAGCGTATAGAGCAAGCTTACCAGCAAAGACAAAGTGATCTTCAGGTTCAGGCAAGCGGTAAGGTGATAGCATTATTAAAAGATGATAATGAAGGTTCCCGTCATCAGAAATTTATTCTGGAGTTATCCACTGGTCAAACTGTATTGGTTGCGCACAATATTGATCTGGCACCACGCATCCAGAATATTCAAAAAGGGGATCAGGTTGTGTTTTTTGGTGAGTATGAATATAGCGAAAAAGGCGGGGTGATTCATTGGACCCATCATGATCCATCCAATAAGCACATCAGCGGTTGGTTAAAACACCAAGGAAAAACCTATCAATAAGAGAATTTTCCTTGATTTTATAAATGTAATGATATTACATACGCTTTAAGCGCACTGTATTGCCTCAGATTGACGAGATTTCCATTTAGGTAGGACTTTGCCTAAATAGGCATCCATGCACCATAACGGGCCAATGAGAAGGAATTGAAGGTCTTTGAAGAAAGAAGGCTTTTTACCTTCGACTTTGTGTCCATAAAATTGCCCAATCCAGGCAAAAACAAACAAGGCAATAAAGAAGCCGATCCCTACAGGCAAGATCCAGATGAACCAAGCCATCATCAGGGTTAGCGCTGCCATTGCTACAGCCAGTACGATGTCTAAACGTGCATAAAACACAAAAGCCAGAACCAGGAGCAGGGCAGTCAGTAAAGCGCTAAAGTGTGCCATGATGCCAATAATGGAAAAATAGATGGCAGGCACGCAGACCCAATGGATCAGTTTGTTGGTTTTGTTTTGATGACTTTCACTATATTCATCTAACCATTCGGATATTGTTTTCATTCTATCGCTCCCATCCATGAACGTACTGTTATTTTCAAAATATAAAACAGTTTGAGGGGATGGTCAAAGTGAAATCGATAGTGGGTGAGTAAAGGAGAGGAGGCCTATATCTGAATGGAATAATATCGACAGTATTAAGGATAAAAGCAATTCGAATTCTTTCTCTACATCACCAAATAAAAAAGCCACATGACTGTGGCTTTTGAGTTAAATGTAGAGCGGTCAAATCTTATGAGTTTGGACCATCTACACGCTCAATATTAACATGTGCAGTACCAGCATTGGTAATACCAAGCTGTTTAGCAGCGCCGTAAGATAAATCTAGAACACGGTTGCCATGGAATGGACCACGGTCATTAACCTTCACGACAACACTCTTACCATTGTTTTTGTTAGTCACGCGGATAAAGCAGTTTAATGGCAGGCTACGGTGTGCAGCAGTCATTGCATTCATATCGAATGTTTCACCACTGGCAGTTTTACGGCCATGGAACTGACGGCCATACCAAGATGCTGTACCTGTCTGACTGAATTTACGAACTGTGTTTGAAGCAACATTGTTCAGTTTCTCAATCACTGAAGGCTCTTCTGCAGGAATTGCAATTTTTGCTGCAATGGTTTGACGACGAACTTTATCGCCAGAACGCTCAGTGATTGAAAGGCTGTTCAAATTTGTGAAATTTGAATTGAAGCTTTGAGCTTCTTTATTTAATACACGCGCTGCAAGACGCGAATTGTCATGATCATTATTGAATGATGACGACTGAACCATATCTGCTTGCGATTGCGTTAGGGTAACGGTCGCGGCGATGGCTATAAAATACTTCAGAAAAGAAGAATGCATTGAATCAACTCCTAACAGCATGTTTCATTAGATTGGGCCTAAGTAGCTGATAACCCTATAAACATGCCTGATATTTAACTTATGCAACTACATTTAACGAATTGGATAATATTCATGCTGGCAACTGGCTGTCTAGTATTTAATTAAAATAGTTAAAAAAAGTACGCAAAATAAACAATGAGTGATTAAAAAATAATCAATATTGTAACAAGGCGTAAAAAATGCCTAAAATTTAGGCATTTTGTTTAATAAAAATCTTGACTTTAATAGTATGTAGTAATTTTTACTGTTATCGGCTCGTAATTTCTGTACCTAAAAGCCACAATGCAGTGGCATACATACGACTACGATTGTACGTGGTAATCACTTGAAAATTCGGATAAGTAATATAGTAAATCGGTCCGTAATTTTCTTGTAATTGAATGACATTGACCATATCAAGATCATCAATACGAACAATCGGATTCATCGGACTGATTCCTTGGGTTTTGATTACTCCATAAGGTGTTGGCTGAGTCAGATCTTTGGCGATGACAGAATCAGGATTCGAACCGCTATAACGGGCAGGGAAGGCAATTGGCTGATCACGTTGCCAGCCATTTTGAGCCAGATAGTTTGCAATTGAACCAATCGCATCTACCGCAGAATTGCGCAGATCGATATGGCCATTGCCATCATAGTCGACCCCATACTTTGGAATATTACTTGGCATAAACTGCGGATAGCCCACAGCACCTGCATAAGAACCCACGATCGAGGATGCTGACACACCATCTTTATATGACCATGCGATCAATGCCGCCAGTTCATCCTGGAAGTATTGCGCACGACGTTCATAACCAAAGCCAAGAGTTGCCAGTGCATCACGGGTCACAAATGAACCCTTGTTGCTGCCAAAACCGGTCTCTACCCCCAAAATACCCAAAATGATCGATTGTGGTACACCAAACTGCTGCTCAGCGCGATTTAGTGTTGCAGCATATTGCTGCTTGAAACGTACACCACGTTGAATCGTACCTTCAGACAGAAAATTGGTCTTATAGGCATACCAAGGCTTACTTTCACCTGGACGATTCATGATACTGATAATATTTGGAAGATTTTTTGCTCCCGTCATTGCACTGTCTACTTGCTGGGCACTTAGACCATAGGTCTGCATAGTGTTTTGCTTGAAACTGGCATAAGAGGGATGATATTGAAAATCGTTGGCCAGGCTTAAACTACTGAGTCCGAATGCACTGACAAGGATCGAAAGCTGCTTCAATTTTTTATAAAAATTCGATTTCAACATCTTGGTATGATTTCCAATTTTTTGATAGGTTTGTGGCTATGTCATTTGAATCGTGCCATGAAAAAGATCAATTCACTTTTCTCAATTTTCTGGCATTAGAGGCAATATTAAAGATAACATTCTGATGAATAGGAGTCATATAAACTCCCTTAAAAACAGGAAAGGGTTGGTTGTTTTTTCAGCATTTTGTATTTTAGTTCACAATAACTGTAACAAGCTATTTCTTAAGCCACAAAAAAGCCTGACCGAAGTCAGGCTTAATCTGCATTATTTGAATAAATATGCGGCTTTATTCAGTAAAGAATAGGGTGTCGTGATATTCTGCCATTGCCTGAAGTTCATCCTTATTTAAATTCAGGATGATTTTATCTGCTGCAATATTAATCGCTTTGATTACCGCTGAAGCACCAATATCAGCAGCCTTGCGTTTAATCATGCCTAAATCTAAGGTTTTATTAAAGTCGACCATGAAATGACGTACAGTCGCTTCACCAAACTGTTTGTACAGATTGCTGAGACTCTGCTTATCGACACTTTGGCCAGCTTTTAATTCTGCATAATGGTGTTTTAGATTGGTGACCAGATTGGCATCCAGAGGTTCACCAATACGGAAATTTCCTTCCGGATCTTTAAACAGGCTGCGTTCAGAAAAAGCAATCGACTCCTTGACGACTTCATTTGGTGCTTTACTCAGTAACTGTTTCAGTAACACTGCCACAGTAGACTTGATATAGCCTGCCAGTTTTTCTGCCGTATCGCGTTTTTCGCTTGCAGGAAAACGGCGTACCAGTTCCGTGAGAATTGCATCAATAATTTCATCATTAATCATTAATGCAGTTTTATCCCGCAGTGGATAAAGCGGTTCACTCGAGTTTTTATTTTTCTGTGCAGTCTGAATTGTATTTAATAGTTCTGCAGAAGGAATAAAACCAAAAAAAGGCATTCTTAAACCTCAATGTTTTTATTGTCGCGCTAAACGAATAGGGCGAGGCATCCATGTGGAATCCGATACACGACAAGGGTTGATATCCAATCCACCACGGCGTGTATAGGTCGCATATACCATCAGCTTTTCCGGTTTCAGATTTTGCCAGATATCGGCAAACATCTGTTCCACACATTGTTCGTGAAAACCGTTGTGCTGACGATACGAAATAATATAAGCCAAAATACTCTTATAACAAGGTTTTTTGCCCTGATAGCGTATAAATACTGTACCCCAGTCCGGTTGCCCAGTGACTGGGCAGTTACTTCTTAATAAATGTGAATAGAGTTGCACTTCGATATTTTCATCGCTGTGCTGATCTAAAGACAATAAAGAAGCGTCCGGATGATTTTCCAGGCGTTCCGGAATCAGATCATCAATACAGATACCTTCAGGATTGGAAATTTTCAGTTCATCGACATGAAAAAGATCCAGTGTGATTTCAGCACCGGCAGCTTTTGAGAGGTCTTTTTCTACAGTTGCAATAAAGGCCTCTTTCGAATCAAACTTGGCAAAGTTCAGACTATTGAAATATAGCTTTAAAGATTTTGATTCAATGAGATTTGGGGAAAATGCTGGCAGGGTAATCCGACCAATAGCCACTTGAGGTACGCCGGCAGCATTTAACCAAGAAATTTCAAATACATGCCACCAGTCTTTACCTTGCTGAATAGCTTCAACATGGGCATATTTTTCACGGGCAGGCGCACGGGAAATCGGGAACAAAATATCGGGTTGATACTCTGTTGGGTAGTTGGTGTCTTTACCAAGGAGAGAATGTTCTACACTCATTATTCACGCATTCCTGAACCACGAGACAATAAATAGTAAGCAATACCGTAAAGCACGGCACACCAGAAAGTAATCACGACCAATGAAATGGAAACATTGACATCACTATGACCTAAAATGCCGAAACGGAACGCATTGACCATATACACGATCGGGTTAACTAAAGAGAGATTTTGCCAGAACGGACTTAAAGCTGAAATTGCGTAAAACACACCGCCTAAATAGGTCAGTGGTGTGAGTACAAAAGTCGGGATGATCGAGATATCATCAAAAGATTTGGCATAGACAGCATTAATAAAGCCGCCTAAAGAGAATAATAGCGAGGTAATGAGTACTGTATATATAGTCACAAACCAGTTAGTAATATAAAGGTCTGCAAAAAACAGGCTCATGGCACTGACAATAATGGCAACAAACAGACCACGAATTACACCACCCAATACATAACCCCATAAAATAGCATGTAAAGGTACCGGGCTCATAATTAGCTCTTCAATGCTTTTCTGAAATTTTGAGCTAAAGAAGCTGGAAGAAACGTTGGCATAACTATTAGTAATCACCGCCATCATAATCAGACCAGGGACAATAAACTCCATATAACTATAGCCGCCCATTTCCCCAATACGTGAACCGACCAGATTACCGAAGATCACGAAATATAAACTCATGGTAATGGCAGGCGGCAACAGGGTTTGGGGCCAGATCCGCATAAAGCGACGGACTTCTTTATGAACGATGGTATATAAGGCGACGCCGAGCTGGTTTATATTCATTGTGCAGCTCCATCCAGATTTTTCTCGACCATTTTCACAAACAGTTCTTCTAAGCGGTTTGACTTGTTACGCATACTGCGTACCTGAATGTTTTGTGATTCCAGTAACTGGAATAGGTCATTCATACTATGAGCTTTATCCAGTGTCACTTCTAAGGTCATTGGATCTACTAAATTAAATTTCACACCAATAATTTCAATATTTAATGGCTCAATAGGTGCAGCCAGATCGAAGATAAAGGATTCTTCATTGAGCTGATTCAGGAAATTCTTCATGGTAGTATCTTCTTTGATCACACCACGGTCGATGATGGCAATACGACGACATAACATCTCTGCTTCTTCCAGATAATGAGTCGTTAAAATAATAGAAGTACCATTATTGTTCATTTCATTAAGAAAATCCCACATGGAACGACGCAATTCGATATCCACGCCGGCGGTCGGTTCATCCAGAATCAATAATTTTGGTTCATGCATCATCGCACGAGCGATCATCAGGCGACGTTTCATACCCCCTGAAAGCATACGAGCTTGAGTAGAGCGTTTTTCCCAAAGACCCAGTTTACTTAAATATTCTTCAGCACGCGCTTGAGCAATTTTTTTAGGAATACCGTAATAACCGGCTTGAGTGACCAGAATATCAAAGGTCTTTTCAAACTGGGCGAAGTTAAATTCTTGGGGTACTACGCCTAAACATTGTTTGGCTTCAGAAGGGTGGGTATCCAGATTGTGACCAAAAATTTCAACGGTTCCAGAGGTTTTTCTTGTTAATGAACTGATAATACCAATAGTAGTGGACTTGCCCGCGCCATTAGGGCCTAACAGGGCATAGAATTCACCTTCAGGTACAGTTAAGTTAATTCCTTTAAGTGCCTGAAAACCATTTCCATAGGTCTTCGACAAATCCCTTAATGTCAGCGCATCAGTCATAGAGATCTCAAATGGTGAAAAGTTGAGATATTGTGAGTGATCTTGCAGAATAAACCAAGTCATTCACATGGAATTCTCTGTTGCTGTTTTGGCACACTGTATAAAGGATAGGCATAAAAATAACGAAGTTATAGATAGTTGCTTTACCTTATGCATTTTTTTGTTATGATGTGCATCGCGCGCTCATAGCTCAACTGGATAGAGTACAGGTCTCCGAAGCCTGTGGCGTGGGTTCGAGTCCCGCTGAGCGCACCATCATTTTTAAGTTCACTTTCCTCATTAGATTAAAAAATCAATTCCAGATCTATAAAATAAATTATGAATTCTCTTCCTCTTCATCCTGATGTTTTTGACGTATTTGATCTCTTTTAACCTGAGGGTCTTGATTCACGCCTAACTGACCGCGTTGAATCTCTCGATCCTGTTTCTCTTGTGGATCTAATTCTTCTTCTGGAAACTCTTCATTCAGTTCTTCATCTGGTTTAGCCATCGGGAATTACCTCTTGTTGAGAATATATATATGTATAAGTCGCCCTAGTCCTTTAATTCTATAAAAGTGGATGAATTACATTGTTGTATTTAGAAATGATTTGATTCTAGGTATTGTTGCGAATGTAAGATTACTTTTGTAATTGAAAAATTCTTCAAGGTAGATAGAAGTAAATGAAGATTTAAGTAAAAATATAAGTTTTATAAATTAATTTATTCTAAGTTCATAGTTCATGTAATTCATCATGCTATAAATATATATGCCACTATTTTCATCATTTAACACAACGGTTAGAAATAAGTCGTTATATGATGAAGCCTTTGTTACGACCCAATCATAATTATCCTAAATTTTTTGCATGCTTAAATGATGTATTTTGCCAATTTTTTAAAGCTAAAAATTGGAATTTTTCATAAGAATTGATACACATTTGAGAATTCTAACTTTATATATCTCATTTGAGAAAATGAAAAGAAAAAATCTTTAAATAAAAAAATGATATGTTGATTTAAGTTGTTGAAAATAATAATTTAATATTGAAAATTTTATTTTTGGAAAGAAAGTTAGATAGCTAAAATTTTAGAAGGAATATCCTCAGCAGAAAATTTTTATCAAATAATAATTTATAAAATTTTAAAAAGATTATTTACAAATTGCATACAAAGTGGAATGATTATACAATTAATTAGGGGATTTTTTATGCAAATTCTACAAATTGGGCTGTTGTTAATTCTTCTTATATGTGCTCTCACATCCATTATTGTAGGTGTAATCCTCAGTGATTTTATATTTGGAATAATCGGTCTATTGTCCATTGTGGCTGCAAGCCTAGTCTTACAAGCGTGTAAAAACAGCTTAAAAGATCCTTTCAGGACGAAGGAAAGATGATCTATTTCATGTAAAGATAAAAATACTAGTGAGGGGGAAAGAGGCTTCTTAAAATCAGTAATGCATCATTTAATAAGATGAAGAAAATAAATCTAAAAAATAGAAATAATAAGGGGTTAATAATGAACATACTAAAAATGGGATTAGTTGGTGTTTTCATCCTTCTTGCTGTAATTGCCTTGATTACAGGATTTATTCATCAAGAAGTGCGTTTAGTAATTATTGGAATTTGATATACGCTGAATTATCAGGAGACTTTCCCTTGGGAGATTTTAGGCAGCCAACTTATAAAAGTCTTCGGCCATTTGATTTGGTGTCTTAAAACCCAAACCCTTTTGAATTCTTCGATGATTATAAAATAACTCAATGTATTTTATAATATCTGCTTTGGCTTCTTCTCTGGTTTGATAGTTGTAATGATGCATTAACTCATTTTTCAGTATTCCCCAAAAGCTTTCAATCGGTGCATTATCGTAACAGTCTCCGCGCTTGCTCATTGAACCTTGAAAACCATATTGCTCAAGTATATTTCGATATTCATGGCTGCAATATTGACTTCCTCTGTCTGAATGCACAATCAGTTCTTTGGTTGGTTTTTGATTGTGAATAGCCATATTTAGCGCATTACAAACAAGCTGTGTTGTCATGCGCTCATTTAAGCTATAGCCAACCACTTGCTTCGTGTAAAGGTCTTTTACCGCTGCTAAGTACAGCCATCCTTCAACAGTCCATATGTACGTAATATCACTTGACCATGCTTGATTTGGTCTAGTCATTGAGAATTGTTGCTCCAGCAGGTTTTCATAGATCGCTCGATTATGGTCACTATTCGTAGTCCTTTTAAAACGCTTGTGTCGCTTACAATACAGGTGGTTCAGCGCTTTTATCTGACGTACAGCGTACATACTCATTTTTATGCCCTGAGCTTGTAAGTATTTGGTTAATCGAATATAACCATAGCTCTGCCTTGTCTCCTCATGGGCTATTTTCACCAATATCGTCTGTTGATTTCGTTGAATCGTTCTTTTGCTCACGCCTCTCTTGAGCCAATCATAAAAACATGAAACTGAAACATGAAGTAATCGAGCCATTAAGGTAATTGGAAATGAATATCTTTTTTGTTTCATATAGGCGTACCTTACTGACTTTCTTTGGCAAAGTACGCTGCTGCCTTTTTTAAAAATTCACGTTCCATTTCAGCTATTTTGAGCTGTTGTTTAAGTTTTTTATTTTCTTCGAGTAGAGCGTTTAGATCAGGTGAATACTGTTTTGTACCTGCTAAAGTTCCAGCCTTTGCTTTGGTATTCCAATTTGAAAGAGTTTGCATTGAAATGCTAAGTTGTCTAGCTGTTTCCGAGACATTGCCTTGATTGGCTTCAATTAATTTGATGGCTTCAGCTTTAAATTCTGTGGTGTAAGTCTTGTATTTCTTGCTCATGGTAAACTCCTGATGAGTGTGTTTAGTTTACCAAGTTAAAACCTCCTGTTTTTTCAGCACACATCAATTTTATTAATTGTAGCATCACTACTCATGTCAATCTTGGCTAAAGAAAATGCAAAACAATTATTCATGATTAAAGGTCAATAGCATATATTGACCAAAAGCATTTATCTTCTCATGTATATTTGAGTACAGGGGAAAGAATAGGAATCTAGTCACATAGAGTGGTTTTTCTCTTAAAAATTAGTATCTTATTCTCACAATAAAAATGAGACATAGATATGAAAAAATTATTATTCATTGGGTTGATGATTGGGGCTTCTTCAGTTGCTGGAGCGAATACACCATTAGCTATTCAATATGGTAATCCTGTTCCAATAGATAAAGCAGTAATTACAACTACACCTTATCATGCTCAAGAAAACCTAATAAGTCAGTACTCTTTGGCTTTTGGCTATGCCGGTTCAAAAATAGGGTCGGACAGTTTTTTGGGTACCGAATCATTCGATGGGCTGTTTATTAATGGTGAATATCAATCCCATCCAACGGCCAGCTTATGGGCCGAATATAAATTTCAAAGTTCAGATATTGATTACAATCAAGTTGCAATGGGGATAAAAAATAAATTTCTGGAAAATGATCAGCTTTATTCAGCAGTTTCTATAGGTCTGGGAATGAGCTGGGTAGATGAAAGTGAAACGGATGCAGATCTTGGTCGAATCGATCTTGAATTGGATTATTTTACAATTCCCGTTGCATTGGAAGTCGGTTATAAAGTTGCTCCTGAAGCAGATTTATTTGGATCTTTTGGTTATCAATGGATGTTTAACCGTGACGCCAAGATTTGTATGAATGGCGCATGTGTCTCTGGTAAGAGTGATGATCTGGACTTAAATGGGGTTACTTATCAATTTGGTTTTCGCTATTACTTTTAGTGGCTAATCAATCGCCTTAATAGCGAACTCTTTTACTTAAGACTTGAAATTGTATTTAGATGAAATTATTCATTTTTCACATAAATAAAGAATATTTTTTATTGAAATTTAAATAGATAGGGTGTAGAGATAGAAAAGAATAGAATTGTTTGTAGTGCTCTATTGAGCCAGCCAAAATATTTTAATCTGCTTTTGAAAAAGCACAATTTAAATATTGTATAAGTCTTCTTTTAGAAGTGTAAAAGCGTATTGTAGGTAAAAAAAATCCTGCTATATTGAACTCATGGTAGGTTATAAAACGAAACGACGCTACCAATAAGTTGGACGGATCAATGACAGTTAGTTGAGTTCGAACTTCGGTTCAGGCAATAGATCTAGCACTAGCCATCCAACACAGAGCCCGCAGCGATGCGGGCTTTTTAATGCAAAATTTTAAGCGTGAGTTATTAATAATTTTGACTCTTTTATTTGTATGGCACATTCTTCATTAGCGACAATATATAGTCAATAAAAGGTGCTCGCTAAAAAATCTTACATATTCGTTTGAAAGCCTTTCAAATAACTATGTTATAAGAATTCAGACAAGCAAATTTAATAATGCCAATAAAGGGAGGTATGACGATGACAAAAGATTTAATTGAAGTGCAAGTCAAAAACCAGTATGGCAAAATTCTGAATGTAAAAGCATTACTACGTGCTGGCGCTCAGCATAGTGATCCGTCCCAGCGTTTGGAACAGCAAGTCGAATATATTGTCGTGGATGATGAAATTATCCGGCCAACGATTGAACTGTTATTTGCCAGTGAGCAGACCGACTGTATCTATCGTGTTTTAGAACCTAAATAAGGATCCGGGATTCATTATGCTGCTTTGCGACCCTTAAAAAAAGATATAGCTCATCCAATGATGAGCTTGATTTTGATATCTTAGTTCAGCTTCTTTATAAATAGTTTGATGCAGAATAAAAACTGATAAATTTAATTCAAAGAGATTGGATAAATTCCTATCATTTCTCAGTTTCTTAATTTTTTATGTTATATAGCATCAAGCTATCTACATAGATGATCTAAATGAACTTCTTCAAAAATACGCTCTGAGAAAAGCATTATTTCAGAAAACTTTTAATGTGACATTTACATCATAACGGTCAAACTCGTCCAGAATCTGATGAAGTGTTTGCTGTCCGAGTTCATCTGCAGGCCTAATATGTACTTCCTGATTGGTCGCGCTGTCAAAACATTCAATTGTTTGAATTAGCCAATGATGTTCGATTGAACTCTTTTGAATTAATACCCGTCGTGGCTGTAATGCGTCACTGATCTGGCGGGGCAGTACATAAGTAATCGCAAGTTGTATAGTGTCCAATTCTTCAGCTGGACTCAAAAAAGTGATTACCCAATTGCCCACTTTACTGAGCTGCATGGGATTATCAAAGGCATCGAATTCGAGATAATATTGCATGGGAAGAAAGAGGATTAATTTATATTATTTCCTATATGCACCTGTTTAGAGGGGGTGTTCTATCACGCTAAAGTATAAGAACAGCTAGATGCAAGAAGTGATTAAATATTAAATTATTAAAAATCAATAAATTAATATTGATTTGTATCTGTTTTTATTCTGAATATCGATTAGTTAAGAGCTTTAAAGACTAAGATAGTCATCTATAAAATACTTTATTTCACTTGCTGAATAAAACAAAACATGATTAGTTAAAAATCCCTCTCAATATTTAGAGAGGGACGAAAAAATTTAATTTACAGCGTAAGGATCGCGGTATTTTCCAATGCTTTGCGTAGATAAGGATCTAAGTCCTCCTGACGAAGGAGCCACTGAACATAGTCAGCAGGAAGTTCGGCAATCGCAGTACCACGGTGCTTACCGAAATTGATGGTACGTGGAATACGCGCATCTTCAGATGCTTCATAGAGTTCTTCAATACTGCTGATTTTCAGGTGATGCACAATATGCATCAGGATATTTGCTGTCAAAATGATATCCATATCGGCGCGATGGGCTTTACGGATCATTTCTCGGGCGCGCTCGCTGCCTTTGGTAATCATATAGATTAATGCAGAGATATTATGTGCTTCAGCCTCTGGCCAAACACGGCGGGCGAGGGCAAGGGTACAAATTGCTTTAATATTCGATGAATCGACGCCACATTTTTCTAAGGCACGAATATCATAATCAATATTATGGCCAATGATATAAGTGGTTTCTTGCGGGAGTTCAAAGCTGCTGTAATGCGGTTGTCCTTCCAAATCGGACTGCAGAATATGATGTACGGCCATTGCGGCAAAGGAAATCGGTTCGTCGCATGAATAAAGCTGATCAAACAAGCGACTTTTATCCAGACTGATTTTATGGTCTATGATCTCTACAGGCGCATAGGCAATTTCAATGGGTTGACCATTCAAGGTATGGGTTTCAGTATCGAGAATGATAGCCTGCATGACGAGAATATGCCTGAAAAAAAGTGGATATCAAAATCTAACATTATTGTTTCGATCCTGACAATTGAAATGCCGGATTTCAACTTTAATTGCAGACTTTTTGACTGATATAGAATATTTGTAATCTACACTTATAAATAAAAGTTTTCAAAGTTTCTGTAAATATTTCCAAAACTTAAATTTATCGTGTTGGAATGGTCATAAATTAAATCGCTATTTATTAGAAAAATAACAAAATAATCTCTTGTATTTAATGAAATAACTTGGGAAATTATTGTCTAGTTTTATCAACTGATAAAGATAAAACTATAAAAATTATGAGAGATAATAATTAAGACAAGGATAAGATCGATGAAACGTCATGTATTGACTGGTTCTCTACTCGCGCTAAGCGTAGCTTTAACTGCCTGTAATGATAGCGATGATGATCGTTATTATGAATCCAAACCCGCTATTACCGTAAATAATATTGACAATCCAGTCGTAACCACACCTGTAGCCTATACCAAAACAGATCTGACTGCTGTTGCCGATGAGAGCGTGGTCATGACCTATAAGATGTTAGGTATTAATAATAAGGAAACCCAAGCGACGGCACTGCTTTTCACTCCAAAAGGAACGCCTCCTGCAAAAGGTTGGCCGATAGTGGCATGGGCACATGGTACGACGGGTGTGGCCGATCAGTGTGCACCAAGTCGCAATGAAATAAATTCTTATATCAAAAATATGATTGCCGGATTCCTTCAAGCGGGATATGTGGTCGTTGCGCCTGATTATGAAGGTTTGGGTGAGCCGGGTGGAAAAGAACTTCATCCTTTCCTTAACCTTAAGAGTGAAGCTTATTCGATTACCGATGCTGTAGTCGCAGCAAAAGACTATTTAGGTTCGGATGCCTCTAATCAGTGGATGGCAGTCGGTCATTCTCAAGGTGGTCAAGCGGCTTTAGGCGCTGCCCAATATGCAGCACGTGCTTCTCAAATGACTTATAAAGGTACGGTAGCTTTAGCTCCTGCTTCTAATTTCAGTCTGATTCTGGCAGGTGGAGAGGCTCAAGCTGGACAAGAACCAGATCTGAATAAAAAGATTCAAACTCTAGCCTCTTTAGATACTTTTACCGCGCTGATTGTCGCGGGATTGCGTAATCCGAATCCAAATCTGCAATATATTCAGGTCTTTAAAACACCAACAGACGAGATTGCCAAGAATGCCGAAACAGATTGTTATGATGTATTAGGCAACAAATTCGGTACGGCAATGGGAGCTTATGCCCAAACCAATGGGAATCTGGAAGAATATCCGCGTACTCAAGCTAATTTTATGAGTATTCCAATAGTGAAGAATTTCCTGGATAAAGACTCTCAGCCTTTACAGGTTAAAGTGTCTACACCTGTGATTATTTATCAGGGAGAGGCGGATTCTACTGTTCCAAAGGCTGCAACAGATGTTTTAGTGAGCTTAGCGAATCAGAAACAAACCTCGGTACGATATATTACGGACGGTTCATGGGATCATGGTAGCGTCTATGCACTGAATATCGCTAATATTATTTCAGATGTAAAATCTCTAATGCCAATTCAATAACTTATTTTTATCTCTATAGCTCATGTTTTTTTAAGCATGAGCTATTTTTATTGCAAACTGAATAAAGTTCATGATCGAAATTGGCAAAGTTCATGTTACAATACGCGCCAATCTTAGCACGGCTTAAAAGCCCTAATTTAATAGGACCTCGCTAATGTTTGCCAATATCTCTATTGCTGAATTTGATCCAGAAATCGCTCAAGCAATCTCTAACGAAGATGCTCGCCAAGAAGCGCACATCGAGTTGATCGCTTCTGAAAACTATTGTTCACCAGCAGTAATGGAAGCTCAAGGATCAAAACTCACTAACAAATATGCAGAAGGCTACCCAGGCAAACGCTACTATGGCGGTTGTGAATATGTAGATGTCATTGAACAATTGGCAATTGACCGTGCTAAAGAATTATTTGGTGCTGATTATGCTAACGTTCAGCCACATGCTGGTTCTCAAGCAAACTCTGCAGTTTATTTAGCGCTGCTTAACCCAGGCGACACAGTATTGGGTATGAGCTTGGCTCACGGTGGTCACTTGACTCACGGTGCGAAAGTAAGCTTCTCAGGTAAAACTTATAATGCAATTCAATACGGTCTGAATCCAGAAACTGGTGAGATCGATTATGAAGAAGTTGAACGTCTAGCTGTAGAACACAAACCACGTATGATCGTAGCTGGTTTCTCTGCATACAGCCAAATCGTAGATTGGCAACGTTTCCGTGACATCGCGGATAAAGTTGGCGCTTACCTGTTTGTAGATATGGCTCACGTTGCTGGTCTGGTTGCTGCTGGCGTTTACCCAAGCCCAGTTCAAATTGCTGACGTAACAACAACAACTACTCACAAAACTCTTCGTGGTCCTCGTTCAGGTCTGATCCTTGCAAAAGCAAACGAAGAAATCGAGAAAAAACTTCAATCAGCTGTATTCCCAGGTAACCAAGGTGGTCCTCTGGTTCACGCGGTTGCTGCTAAAGCAATCTGCTTCAAAGAAGCAATGGCACCTGAATACAAAGCATACCAACAACAAGTGGTTAAGAATGCTCAAGCAATGGCTGAAGTTCTAATCGAACGCGGTTACGATGTTGTATCTGGCGGCACTAAAAACCACCTGTTCTTGTTGTCTCTGATCAAACAAGACATCACTGGTAAAGATGCTGACGCTTGGTTGGGTGCTGCACACATCACTGTGAACAAAAACTCTGTACCAAATGATCCACGTTCTCCATTCGTGACTTCAGGTATCCGTATCGGTACACCTGCTGTAACGACTCGTGGTTTCGGTGAATCAGAAGTTCGTGAACTTGCTGGTTGGATCGCTGATATCCTTGATGCTAAAGGCGATGAAGCTGTGATCGCTGCTGTTAAAGAAAAAGTTGCTGCTGTTTGTGCTAAATTCCCTGTTTACGCAAAATAAGCCTAACTTGAGAAAAGCCCCCTCAAGGGGGCTTTTTTATTGGGTGATATTTTTTCTGACTCATCTTCTGCTGCTAGCTTTTACGATGAGTTAAAAGGGAAGATAAGATCAAAGCTTAATCAATCCTATATAGAAAATACTTATCCTTTTATAAAACAAAGTTGAGAAATACAGATCCTATAAATCTGATTTCGAAAAGAGTATTGAGTTTTTCTAAAACTGGTTACATTCTTTGAAAAACAGCTTTATAAGTTGAGTTAAGACACAATTTTTTTAGCAGCTAAAAATAGATTTTTTATATTTGAACTTAATTTAATCTGATTAACCACTTAGAACCTAGATTCATTCGCTTTTTAAAGACTATTCAATCATTCATTAAACAAGGTAGTAAGAATGGCTAAACCAAAAATTATTTTATCTGAACAGGATGTGGAGCGTCTCGAAACCATGCTTGAAAATCAGGACAAGCTCAGTGAGACCATGCTTCAACTGGAAGATGAACTGGCTCGTGCTGAAGTGGTCAAGCCAGAGGACATGCCAAGCAATGTGGTGACCATGCATGCGCGTGCATTGCTGACGATTGCACCATCAACGGAGCCTGTAGAAATCACCTTAGTCTACCCGCATGAGTTTAAAGGTGAAAAAGGGCAAGTGAATGTCGTAGCACCGATTGGAACTGCAATCTTGGGCCTGGCAGAAGGACAGACCATTGAATGGCCACAACCTGATGGTCAGTTGATGAAAGTCACGATTGAAAAAGTGCTGTATCAGCCGGAACGAGAAGGTGACTATCTATAATTTTTTAGTTAATTCGCCAATATAAAAAGGCCCCTATCATCGGGGCTTTTTAATATCCATGTTTTAATGCTTGGTGAGTTTATCCAGATAACCCATAATAAATGCAGAAATCACAAAAGTCAGATGCATGATGATGTACCACATGATTTTGTCATTCTCGACGTTACGAGCATCCATAAAAATACGTAGTAAATGAATCGAAGAAATAGCTACGATAGAAGCAGCAACTTTTAGTTTAAGCGAATTGGCATCCATAGTGCCGAGCCAGTTCAGGCGGGTTTTATTTTCATCGATTTTGAGTTGTGAAACAAAATTTTCATAACCTGAAAACATCACCATCACAATAAGTCCACCAACCATGGTCATATCAACCAGGGAGAGAATTACCAAGATCAGGTCAGCTTCAGTATATTCAAAGATATGCGGCAGGACATGAATGACTTCCTGAAAGAATTTTAAGGCCAGTAATAATAAAGCGAATGATAAACCAAAATAGACAGGTGCCAAGATCCAGCGTGCGGCATACATCGTATTATGAAAAAAACGTTCCATTTTATTCTCAGGTTACCTACTTTATTGTTGATCTTGATCATAAATAATTCATGCTTAAAATTCGAGAATTATTTATGTTTTATAATGCCTTATAAGTATTCTTAAGTTTAAAAAAAGCTTAATTAAGACCATAAATTAACTTGGCATTTATTGTGCTTATCCTTATTTGGTTGATTATTAGCCTATTTGAGGCTGATGGGAAAGGTTATAGAGAGCAACAGCAGGCTAGAAGCAAAATGATTCATACAAGAAATGACTGTAGGCCAAACTTAATTCCAACAATATCTTCAACGTATATAAAGAAAATTCTATGGCTTGAAGCATTCCTTTGCAAAATGCTACATGTTATGTTGAATGAAAAGACGTACTATAAAAATCGAATTCATTGAGTTTAAAGGGCCATGTCACAGATAGATGTTTTGATTCCAATCCAAGACATTGCAGTAGAGCAGAGCGAGATTCTAAGTATCAAGCGCAACGAACTTGTGCCTTTACTCCACGATCAATACAAGCTGAATCATTATGCGGACTCACTTATTCAGGCGCAGGCAGTACTATTAAATGGGGTAGATCCCCATCTGACCCAACAACTGAGCCAGACGATTGAACAGCTGATTCACATGCTGGCTCAATCAAAAAAATATTTTAAAAAACGTAAATTTAATGCCTTGCAGAAATGGCTGGGTATTGATCTGGACTATGGCTCAAGTCAGGTTGAATACTATAAAAAACTGGACTATTTACTGGATCAGGCAGATCACCTTAGCCGTAAGTTACAAATTGAAATCCAGAAATCCCAATCGCGATTCCAGCAGCTGATCGGTTTACGTGAGCAAATGGCCAAGCATATTGTGGCAGCAGAAGAATTTTTATCTGAATATCCGCAGTTTGTAAGGAATCAGCATCCACTGGATAATTTTTCTGAGCGGTTGTCAAAAAAGGTGCATACCTTAAGAACCTTGCAAAGCAGTAATGACATTGCCATTACCCAGATGCAATTGTCCCAGCAACTGTCTTATAGCCTACTGGATCGGTTTAAAGAAGCGCAACAGGTGCTGATTCCGGCCTGGCAATATCATGTCAAACAAAGCCAGACGAAACACTCGACAAGTGATCTGGAAAAACTTGATAATAGCCGGGACAATTTGATTAAAACGTTAAAAAAGTCACTCGAGAAACCCTCGAATACATAACAATATAAGGTGAAACATGACCAAATCTGATGTAGTAAATTTACCTGTCGAAAGCTCAACTGAACTGACTGAACAGAAGTTTCAGCAAATGGATCTCAAAGAGCTGGGCTTGCAGCCTGCCGATTTTCAGGGGGTCTTGGCAGCACGTAAAGAACTGCAGAATATGAGTCATAATAGTGTGGCCGAATATGGCAAAAATATAGCCACCAAAACTTCAAGCTATACCGATGAATTGCTGAATCTGGTACAGAACAAAGATCTGGATGCAACCGGTCAAAAGCTGAATCAGGTGGTGCAGGTGGCACAGCAACTGAATACCAGCAGTATCTTGAACAAGAAAAAGAGTTCAGGATTTCTGGGCAATATCATCAGCAAATTTAAGGGCGTGAAAGATAACTTTGACTCGCATTTCAATACCACCAAAGAACAGATTGATGTGCTGGTCAAGGAAATTGAAACTTCACAATCTGGATTAAAAGCCCGCGTTGATACCCTGGATAAAATGTTCGATGGGGTGCAGGAAGAATACAAGCAGCTGGGTATTCATATTGCAGCTGGACGTTTACGTGAACAGGAATTGCAGCAGGAAATTGCTGCGCTTACAGCTTTGCCACAAGATCAGAGCACCACGCAAAAAATCTATGACCTAAATCATCTAGCCAATAATCTGGAAAAACGCATCAGTGATTTACAGGTATTGCAGCAATCTGCGATGCAGACTTTGCCTATGATCCGGATTATTCAGTCCAATAACCTGATGCTGGTGGATAAATTCTATGCCATTAAAAATATCACATTGCCAGCATGGAAAAACCAGATCAGTCTGGCCATTTCACTGAATGAACAGAAGAACAGCGTACAGCTGGCCAATACCATTGATGATGCGACCAATGAGCTTTTACGCCGTAATGCAGATTTATTGCATCAGAACTCGGTCGATACGGCAAAAGCCAACCAGCGTTCTGTTATTGATATTGAAACGCTTGAACATGTGCAAAATACCCTCATTAAAACTGTTAATGATGTGATTCAGATCCAGAAAGAAGGTGTACAGAAACGTACTGAAGCAACGGTACGTTTAAGAGCCTTACAAGATAATCTGAATCATTTGGTGATTGAATCAAGTACCAGTGGATCTAAACCCAACTAAATGCAGTAGGGCCAAGATCTAAAAAAAGGAGTAGAGATTGCCGCCCTTAGATGAATATGCTGTAAATCCTCAGGAAATCAAGCAAGGGGTCGTCGCACTCAAAAAGCGTCAACGTAATTTGATGCTTTTGGGACTGACCACCTCTACGGTCTGTATTGCATCCGTGATAGGTCTATTCTTTCAGCAGGAAATGGTTTATGGCTTTTTTGGCCTGAGTACTCAGCTTCAACAGCTGCATTTACCAGTCAGTGTCGATGCTAATCTGGCCAGTATTGGGGATAGTCCGGATTATTTCTTTGCTCTATTAAGCTGGTTTGGCTGGCTGATTCTGAAAATCTTTGCCTCTTTTATTGGTGCATTTTTTCTGGTTGGATTGCTGAAGAAGTTTCGCTTCTTCTATGTGCGCTTTCAGTCTTTCATATTGAAGTTTGTAGGCTGGCTGATTTCCTTTATCGTGATCTGGTCAGGACTGACTTATTGGCAATATGACCTGAGAAATGACCGTGAAGACGCTTATCAGCAAGTGGTCTATTACGATAGTAATATCAATGATAGTGAAGTGGCTCGTTATCTGGTTGATTCCGATATTGCTTCACCGGTGAAATCTTATTTACTTGCCCAAACTGCACTCTTGCATAAGCCTGTGGATCTATCCGCAGCCAGACCTTATGTCGCACAAGTAGTTGAAGCAGAGCGGCAAGATAACAAGTTTGAACAATACGGATTTAAACCGGAACAGATCTGGACCATGCAGCAACAGGTCTATGGCAAAAGTCTAACGCCTGTGGCACAAAGTGTAGATCGTCAAGCCCAGCAAGCCGAACAAGTCAGCAAGATTACCAATGTCATCATTATTGGCATTGCCATCTTATTTGCCTTGCTTAGCTTAATCATATTTGTACTAGCTAATTCAATTAAGGGGCGTTCGCTACGTATTGAACAGCGAATCTTCTAAACTTAAAAATGCTTCTTTAAAAGGAGCATTTTTATTTTCCAATCTATATTCGGTTTCTTTGGGATAAAAGGCATAAATTCTAGCGATAATAAAAAATAAAATGAGGAGATGGTTTTTGATCTATAAAAACGATCTTTAAGATAAAAACAAACTGTTTTACCTATTTTTGTTATTCACTTAATATAGCTTCATCGAATAAATATTTACTCCCTTGGAGACGTTAGCAATGTTAGATCAAAATACTTCAGCTCAATTAAAAACACTACTTGAACGTTTGGAAGGCCCGATTGAATTAGTGGCAACTCTGGATGGCTCTGACAAATCAGCTAAAATCAAAGAACTGGTTGAGGAAATCGCCCAGCTTTCTGATCTAGTGACTGCCCGTTTTGACGGTACCAACAAACGTGCACCAAGCTTTGGTGTGGCAAAAGCCGGTGAACAGCCTCGTGTGTTCTTTGCAGGCTTGCCGATGGGTCATGAGTTTACTTCCCTGATTCTGGCATTGCTGCAAACTTCAGGCTATGCACCAAAAGTCTCTGCCGAAGTTCTGGAATCGATTAAAGGTTTAGGCATTAAATCTGACTTTGATGTATTTGTCTCACTCAGCTGTCATAACTGTCCTGATGTGGTACAGGCATTGAACCTGATTGCCATCTATAACCCGGGTACCACAGCAACCATGATCGATGGTGCTTTCTTCCAGGAAGAAGTAGAAGAACGTAAAATCATGGCCGTACCGATGGTCTTCCAAGACAATGAACATATCGGTCAGGGTCGTATGACGCTGGAAGAAATCATTGCCAAACTGGATACCAATGCCGCAGCCAAAGATGCTGAAAAACTGAATGCCAAAGATGCATTTGATGTCCTAGTGATTGGTGGTGGACCTGCAGGGAATACTGCAGCGATCTATGCAGCACGTAAAGGCATCAAAACTGGCATCGTGGCTGAACGCATGGGCGGTCAGGTGATGGATACCATGGACATTGAAAACTATACGTCAGTGCAAAAAACTCAAGGTCCGAAATTTGCGGCTGAAATGGAAGCACACGTGCGTGAATACGGTGTTGACATCATGAACCTGCAACGTGTCTCTGACATTAAAGGTGCAGATCGCACAGCCAATGGTCTGGTAGAAGTGACTTTAGAAAATGGTGCCAAACTTGAATCTAAAACAGTCATTCTGTCTACCGGTGCACGCTGGAGAGAAATGAATGTTCCAGGTGAAGCAGAATACAAAACCCGTGGCGTTGCATACTGCCCACACTGTGATGGTCCATTGTTCAAAGGTAAACGTGTTGCGGTAATTGGTGGTGGTAACTCCGGTGTAGAAGCTGCGATTGACCTTGCGGGTATTGTTGAGCATGTAACGCTGGTTGAGTTTGATACCAAACTGCGTGCGGACCAGGTATTGCAGGACAAACTGAACAGCTTGCCAAACACCACCGTAATCAAAAATGCGCTTTCTACCGAAGTGATCGGTGATGGTTCACAAGTCACAGCGTTGAAATACAAAGACCGTGCAACTGATGAAGAGCATACTGTTGAGTTGGCTGGGATCTTCGTTCAGATCGGTTTGTTGCCGAACACTGACTTCCTGAAAGGAACCGATGTTGAGCTAACTAACCGTGGTGAGATTGTGATTAACGAGCGCAATGAAACCAATGTCAAAGGTGTGTTTGCTGCAGGTGACTGTACCACTGTTCCTTACAAACAGATCATCATCGCGACTGGTGAAGGTGCCAAAGCATCATTATCTGCCTTTGATTACATCATTCGCTCTGGTCAGTAAAAAAGAGCACCTGGAATCCCCACATTCCAGGTGCTTAATCTCAAACACCTATTATTATTTTCGCTTTATAGGAACTCAGGATGCGAACACCCGGGTTCCTTTTTTTAGTTATTGTTAGATCAGCCAAAAGCGTCCCCAATCGCTTTTAGCTGTTCCTTTCCTCTGGACAGTTTTTGTTTTCAACCCTTATTTTTATCTTTCCCCAAGGTTGTTCTTAGATGAAGTCATCAGACTTCATGCATCATTCAAGCTTTGAACAGATTCAAACCTTTAAATTTCTCCATTAACTGTTCTTGCGTTTCCCGATGCTCGGGATGCGGCACAATGCATTCAATCGGACAGACGGCAATACAGGTTTGATGATCATAGAAACCCACACATTCGGTACAACGATTGACGTCAATTTCATAAAGCTTCTCGCCCTCATAAATTGCTTCATTTGGGCATTCCGGTAAGCACATATCACAGTTGATACATTTATCGGTAATCAAGAGCGCCATTTTTTAACTCGCCTGATAAGCCAATGAAGAGGCTGAAATGTCTACAGATGATGATGGCAGATTACGGATCAGCAGGGCATACTGCATATCGACATCTGCTGGAGCTGGAATTTCAACGATATGACCTGAACCTTTGGCATCTTCAATCAGATTGCCTTTACGGTCTTTAATCTCTGTCAAGGTAAAAGTGATGTTGCCTTTAGTGGTCATCAGCTCTAGTGAGTCACCAACGACAAAACGGTTTTTCACATCAATCTTGATATAGTCGCCATTACGCTCTAACACTTCCCCGCAGAACTGCTGATGATCGAAACTCGATGAACCATTTTCATAGTTTTGATATTCACTATGTACGTGGCGGCGCAGGAAACCTTCGGTATAACCACGATTCGCCAGACCTTCCAGTTGAGTCATCAATGAAGGGTCGAATGGCTTACCAGCAAGCGTATCATCAATGGCTTTACGGTAAATCTGCGCAGTACGCGCACAATAGAAATAAGATTTGGTACGGCCTTCAATTTTTAGTGAATGTACGCCAATTTTGGTCAGGCGTTCCACATGCTGAACGGCACGCAGGTCTTTGGAATTCATAAAATAGGTGCCATGTTCGTCTTCTTCGGCTGCGAACATATCTTCGTCATTACGTTGCAATAACACGGGTTCATCAAACTGATGTTGTACTTGTATATGTGACTCATCAGCATCTTTTGAACAACAGCCGGAATCCAGATTTTTCACCGGAATCACGTCACCAGTCACATCTTCCTTGGCATCCAGTACTTTGTATTCCCAGCGGCAGGCATTGGTACAGGCACCCTGATTAGCATCGCGCTTATTCATATAACCAGACAGCATGCAACGGCCAGAATAGGCCATGCACAGTGCGCCATGAACGAACACTTCAATCTCCATATCTGGGACTTGCTGTTTGATTTCTTCGATTTCTTCGATGGACAGTTCACGTGACAGAATCACACGAGTCAGTCCCATATTCTTCCAGAACTTTACAGTTGCCCAGTTCACGGCATTGGCCTGTACAGACAGGTGAATGTCCATGTGCGGGAAATGCTCACGCACCATCATGATCAGGCCAGGATCAGACATGATCAGTGCATCTGGTTGCATGGCAACCACAGGTTCAAGGTCACGGATAAAATTTTTCAGTTTGGAGTTATGCGGCTGAATATTCACAACCACATAGAACTTTTTGCCGAATTCATGCGCTTCTTTAATGCCAATCGCCAGATTGTCATGGTCAAATTCATTATTACGAACACGCAAGCTATAACGCGGCTGACCGGCATAGACTGCATCTGCACCATAAGCAAAGGCATAGCGCATATTTTTCAGTGAGCCAGCAGGTGAGAGAAGTTCGGTAACGTGAGAAATGCTCATGATGAAATCGAAAGACATATAAAAAGTACGTCTTTATTCTAGTCATCTAAAATCAGGATTCAACCTAGTAAATAACTCGGAATTGGCATAATTCAACTCAATTTCAAGTTAAAAGATAAACAGTGAATGATTTAAAATATCCATAAATATTTCAGCTATTTTCAATAGATTCCAATGTTTTCAAAATCTGGCAATGGTCAATCGTGGTTGGGATATTACAGCTTTCGCGAAGCGCCATTAACTGCTGTTTAAATAACTGTAATTCTTTAATTTTATTTGAAATATCTATAAGGTGCTGATCAATCATCTGGTTAACTTCACAGCAATCCTGTTCTGGATTCTGTTCCAGCTGAATCAGGTATTCAATTTCTTTTAAAGACATGCCTAAAGCACGACAGCGTTTGATAAAAATCAAGCGTTTTAAGGCCTCTTCGCTATAATAACGATACTGGTTACTTGCTCGAAAATTCGGCTGAATTAAACCTCTTTTCTCATAAAATCGAATGGTATCAGTGCTTAAATCAGTTTTCTTGGCTATATCAGAAATCAAATAATGTGACATAAATACCTCAGGCTTGACCTTGGAGTGACTCCATAGTTTCTAATGACTTTATCGCATTCAGGATAAAAAATCATCGGAGAATAATATGGCCTGTAGTTGTAGTCATGAACCCGCGCCGCCCAAACCTAATAGCAAATTTAGAACAGCTTTATGGATTGCATTATTGATTAACCTGACCTTATTTGGTGTGGAGCTGATCGGCGGTGCTTATGCACATTCATCGGCCTTATGGGCAGATGCGCTAGATTTCTTTGGAGATGCTGTGAATTATGGTATTTCTCTGGCGGTGATTGGTGCAAGTCTGTATTGGCGTGCAACAGTTGCTCTGGTTAAAGGATTGACCATGGCAGTATTTGGTCTGGTCGTCATTGGTAAAGTGATTTATGCCTTTATGCAAGGTATTCCACCTGAAGCCATTACGATGGGGATCATCGGGGTCTTGGCCTTAATCGCAAACGTTGTCACAGCCATAATTTTATATGCTTTCCGAGATGGCGATGCCAATATGAAATCAGTCTGGTTGTGCAGCCGTAATGATGCGATCGGCAATGTGGCCGTCATTTTTGCAGCAGTGGGAGTCTTTGGCAGTGGCAGTCTATGGCCAGATATTATTGTTGCAATCATTATGGCGAGTCTTGGCTTAAGCGCTGGATATCATGTGGTGAAACAGGCTCTAACTGAACGAGTATTGAAGCATGAGTCAGCCTGATCCTTAATATTAAATTTAATTATGAAAAAGCTGCTGATCAGGCAGCTTTTTTATTAGCCATAAGTCTAAAAAATAGATGAAAAATAAAGCTTTACAAATGCGATAAATTTAGGAAGAATCATGCGCGAAATTTAGAAAAGATTCATATAACTAAACAATTTAAATTTTTTAGTGTTTTTGAGGGGGAGCAATGAGCTTCATAAAACTACTTTCACTTTCAACTATTATACTGATGACTGGCTGTAGTTCTATGGTCGTCACTTATGATGCATCGGGTCAGGTGATTGGATCATGTAAAGCTACACGTGGTCTGCTTTCAACTGCTAGTGCTCATTGTAATGGATCAGGCAATGCAATTGGCGTGAACTACAATACGGTGGATGCCAAGACAGGTTTATTGCCAGTACCACCAAGTCAAAATCAGATTCATTTAGCACCATAAATCTTAGAGGGGAATATCATGAAATTATCAACACTTATTGCATTAGCAGCGACTATTGTACTAACTGGTTGTGCATCAACAGTGACTACATTTGACTCACATGGCCGTATGATTGGTTCATGCAAAGCAGAAAGCGGTTTTATTATCGGTGGTGGTGCAGGCTGTTCAGGTTCTGCAAACCAGGAAGGTCGCGATCGTTAATTTTTAATGACGATTGCAATAAAAAACCGAAGCCTAAGCTTCGGTTTTTTCTTTATTCATCAAAAAATTATTTTTGATCAGGTAAAGCAAAGGCAATAATATAGTCGCCAACATCTTTAGAATGGCTTGCACCACCTGCAGAAATCACAACATATTGTTTGCCAGTTTTTGGAGATTTATAAATCAGCGGTGCAGCAACAGCAGCAACAGGAAGCTCAGCTTTCCACACTTCTTTACCAGTTTTCGAATCCAGCGCACGTAGGTAATAATCCTGAGTACCTGCGAAGAACACCAGACCAGAAGCGGTTGAAGTAGGACCACCTAATGTCGGCATACCTAAAGGAATTGGCATATGGGTTTTCACACCTAATGGACCCAATTCTTTGGCTGTACCCATTGGTACTTCCCAAACGACTTTTTTAGATTTCAAGTCGATGGCAGTCATGGTACCAAATGGTGGTTTGTTACAAGGAACACCCAGTTTAGACTGCATGATGTCAATTTTCACACCCGCATAAGGACCAGCTAATTGTGGACGTACTGTACCCATGAATCCTGGTACTTCGTCAGTTGAGATATGATATTTACTCATATCTTCTTTACGAACCAATGACATACGAAGTGGCATACGCATATCGTTGACGTACATCATGCCAGTAGATTCATCAATGGAGATACCACCCCAGTTGAAACCACCAAGCAGACTAGGCCATTCGATATATGGTTTTTCACCTGGTGCAGTGTAAAGACCGTTATAGACAGAGTCCTTAAAGTCGATACGACAAGCCAGTTGGTCAAAGGTTGAGATGCCCCACATATCCTGTTCAGTCAATGTTGCATTACCAATTTGTGGCATGCCAACAGAGAATGGTTGGGTAGGAGAAATTTTTTCACCTTCAGCACCATTGGTGTCGACTGGACGTTCTTCCACTTTAGTGACTGGTTTACCAGTACGGCGGTCAAGAACGAAGATTTGCCCCATTTTAGTGGTTTGAATTAACGCTGGAACTTTTTTGCCATGATCATCGGTCATGTCATAAAGAACAGGTTGTGACGGCAAGTCATAATCCCAAACATCATGGTGAACAGTTTGATAAGACCAAACAGTTTTACCAGTCAAAGCATTTACCGCAACAATGGCAGAGCCAAATTTTTCTTTGGCTCCGTTACGGTCGCCGCCCCAGTAGTCAGGAGGACCATTACCTGTAGGCAAGTAAACCAGATTCAGGTCTTTGTCATAAGTCGGGATGGTCCACATGTTTGGTGTTTCTAAAGTAAAGCCTTTGCCATCTTTAGGTTCACCAACCAGTTCAGGATTACCGACATCCCAAGCCCAAGCCAATTTACCAGTACGAACGTCATAAGCACGGACAACACCAGACGGTTCGCCATGCACAATATCACGTACCCAGCCACCTAATACGGCAACATGACCCGCAATCAGTGGGGTCGAGGTTGGGTGATAACGTTTACTTTGTTCAGTTGGCCCCATGTCATGCAAGACATCGACTTGACCATTCACACCAAATTCTGGACATAAAGCACCAGTTTTGGCATTTAAGGCAATTAAACGGCCATCAACAGTAGAAGTCAGGATACGTTGTGGACAAGCTTTAATACCCGGTGCTTGTAAGTCTGCTGCAGTTAAAGATTTGTCTTTAGTTGCATCATAGTAACCAACACCACGGCAAGTGATATGCTCTGCAGTTTTTGCATGTGGATCATATTTCCAAAGTGCTTTACCACTGTCACCATCAATTGCTGAAATGATGTTAGTCGGTGTACATGAATATAAAGTACTACCAATTTGAATTGGTGTATTTTCATCGACACCGGCAGAAGTATCACGACCAGTGTGATAAGTCCAAGCCACTTTTAGATCTTTGACATTTTCAGGGGTAATGTCAGTGTACGGTGCAAAGCGGGTACCGTTACCATTACGACCGAAATATTCCCAGTTGTCTGGGTTTTCTGCATTCGGTTTAGCCAGTGCAGGGTCTTGTACGATATCAACAGGATTGAGGATTTTGCCGTGTGGGAAGAACGCAGCAATCAGGGCTGCGACACAGGCAAAGAAACCGGCAAAGCCAACAAGATTGGCAGCTTTGATTTTTGCAGCATTGAGTGTTGGCAGGCTTTTGCTTGCCCACATGCTGAGGACAAACAGAATAGTTGGAACCACCAGACGTGGGATATATTGCCAGAAGCTCAAACCTTGAACTTCAGCAATAGACCAGAGGAGGGTTGCAATAAAAGTAACAATAGAAAGCCAGAAACCAAAGGCTTTTTTCATCGCATATAAAATGGCGATTGCAACATAGGCAATCCCTGCAATGAGATAATAGCTTGTACCACCGAGGCTGAGTAATTTAGCGCCTTGAATGATCAAGTACAGCGCAACGAGTAAAGTTAATACCACTACAAAATAGCGATAGACTTTAGACCCTGTACGCTCGAGAGAGGAGGGTTGTTCAGTGCTCATACCTTGCCTATAAAAAACGGCTTGGTTGCATAAACGGTGAAACAGGAGAATGGGATCAAAACAGATCGAATTAAAAGTTTACAGAGTTTATGTAACTAAGTCTTTAGCGAGGATAAATCCTCATGAGAAATCAATTACAGTTACATATTCTAACATTTAAGAAGATTTTTTGACTAAAAAATATAATGTGAGTATTGATATTTATCATTTATTTTATTGTTTTGAACAATTATGTTTTTCTAAGTGTCTTGATTATAAAAAATTTTAAGTAAAGAATAGTTTGGGTTAATTCTTTCAGATTAAGACTTACTGGATATAAAAAACGCATGCTTAAAGCATGCGTTTTGAGATTGCAAAGGAATTTAGATTATTTTTCAACGAATGCACGTTCAATCACGTAATCGCCTAGAACGCCCATACGTGGAGATTCTTTCAGACCGTGTTGATCCAACAGTGCTGCAACGTCGTCTAGGAATGCAGGAGAACCACAGAGCATTGCACGGTCAGTTTCAGGATTGAAACGTGGTAGTCCGATTTTCTCGAATAATTGACCAGATTCAATCGCAGTGGTTACACGACCTTGAGTATGGAATTCTTCACGAGTAACAGTTGGGTAATACACTAATTTTTCTTTAGCGCCCAATTCACCAAAGAATTCGTGGTTTGGAATTTCGTTAAGAATCAAATCTTGATAAGCCAGTTCTGAAATGAAACGTGTACCGTGAACGACGATGATTTTTTCAAAACGTTCATAGGTTTCTGGATCTCGAATCACAGAAAGGAAAGGTGCAAGACCAGTACCTGAAGAAAGAAGATACAAGTTCTTACCTGGATTCAGGTCATCAAGAACCAGCGTACCTGTAGGTTTTTTAGAAACCAGGATTTCGTCGCCAACTTTAACTTTTTGTAGAATAGAAGTAAGAGGACCATCTGGCACTTTAATAGAGAAAAACTCTAGCTCTTCTTCATAGTTTGCACTTGCGATTGAATACGCACGCATTAAAGGCTTGCCATTGACCTCAAGACCGATCATCACAAACTGACCGTTTTTAAAACGTAATGCAGTGTCACGAGTCGTTTTAAAAGAGAATAAAGTGTCATTCCAATGGTGGACGTGAGTAATCTTTTCGACGTTAAAAGCAGCCATTAAAGGTCTCAATAAGTTATCAAATTAGAACAGGTTGCTATTCTAATCTAAATTCATTCTCTATAAACTGAATATATTTAATTGAGCTTATCAAAAAAAGTGATTATGACCGAACTCACTCTGCCGATTATTGGCTATATGCATTCTCCCTATAAAGAAAAGTTTGGCATCCCGCGTCAGCCTAATTTGGTACAGGTTGAAAGCTATATTGAAATGATCGGCCCATATAATGATTTACTCGCATTTGAAGGCATCGAAGAGTTTAGTCATCTCTGGTTAGTCTGGCAGTTTCATGACAATAAAAATCAGCAGAGCCAGCAGTTTCGTCCGCAGGTTCGACCACCCCGTTTAGGCGGTAACAAGAAAATTGGTGTATTTGCTACACGTAGTATGTACCGTCCTGCACCCATTGGTTTATCAGTCGTAAAGTTAAATCGTGTAGAAAAAGTCGGTAAAAATGTCTGGGTTTATGTTACTGGAAGCGACCTATTAGATGGAACGCCGATTATAGACATTAAACCTTATATTCAATATTCGGATGCAGTGATTGATGCGCAAAGCGGCTATGCACAGGACGAACCATCACGTAAGTCTGTAATGTGGAGTAAGGACGCTGAACAGCAAAAAAAATTATTATTAGAAAAAGGAAAAATATCTGCTCAATTGCTAGAAGAACTTGAAGCCGTTTTATCTCTCGATCCTAGGCCGGCATATCAGGATGATGAGAACCGGGTTTATGGAATGAAGTTTGCGGATTTGGATGTGAAATTTAAAGTTACTTTAACTGATATTGTAGTCGATCAGTTAATTTGTTGAATTTTTAAAATGAAATACTGATTTAAAATAGGAACCTCAACTAAATTGGAGTCCCTATTTAATATGAATATAAAGCACTCGAAGTACTTTATATCACGTTATTATGAGTATTTTTTAATTTGCTTTCTTAATTCTTCAGATGCAATATTATTAAATAAAGTGCATGCATTCTCTTGTAAAGTTGCATACTCCTGTAGAGCTGGTTTGTCCTGAGCAGATGCTGAATTAACCAGTGCTTTAGATGCGGCTAAAATATTTTTAATATTATATTCTTCTCCAGCTGGATGATAATCAACTTCATAATATTTGCTCTTATATTCAGCTAGTCCCCATTGCTGATCTTCTCTAAGATCTAGATATGCTATAGCATCCTTGAAAGTATGTTTGGCATATTTACTATCTTTTGAAATATCAGCCCATTCAAGTTTCAAATAATCTTGTACATAATCTTCAAGTGAATATTTATATAGCTCAATATATTTTTGTGAGTTATCAATAGTTTGAAATTGAATACAAGTAGATCCGGTAGGGAATATTGAATTAGAAAGTACTCGATAAAAATCTTCCCCTTTTTCTCCCATAGGGTAGGTATCGAGTAAATTATATTTTAAATTGACATAATGCTCTGGACTGAGGACTTGAGCAATATTTTTACCACTAATATCAAAGACCTTGAATGTAAGTGTACTGCTTAATCCTGTGGAATTAATTGGAGAATATGGAACTTGCTTCCAGGTGGTTGCATTAGCCGTAATAGTCCCTTGCAATTTGCCATAGGTCGCATGTGTAGAACCGTGATCATATAATCCATTTTCAGTTAGATAGAAAGTTTCACTTTCATCCCAGCCTGTTGTTTCGTCTACTTTTATATAGATATTCCCTTGATCAAAGGTTAGCTGTTCAATTTCATAATTTAGATCCGAGTCGGAATATTCATCAATATAGAATGATGACCATTGTTGGAAGTCAGGTTTTTTAAGGGTAGTATTTCCAGTTCCAGTTCCAGTTCCAGTTCCAGTTCCAGTTCCAGTTCCAGTTTTACCGCCATTTGAATTAGAAGATGAACCCCCACCACACGCACTTAGCATTAATGCACTGAAAATAGCGAGCGATAAATTTTTTAACTTCATAATAGTCCTTATTAAAATAATTAATTTAAATATTGCTTTTCTTAATTGAAGCAAACTGATTATAGCGAGAAAATATTAGAATTAAACTTGTAAAATATATAAAAATTGATTATTTGAATATACTTAATAGTCAAAAATACATCCACCAAAAAATACCCATCAACACAGCCATATGTAAAATCTGTATCGGTGCAAAATACAACGCGAATTTAAAACCACCTGTTAAGGCTGCATTGACCGATTTAGCCAAAGCATGTGCGCCTAAACCTAAGAGTAAGGCATAGATCAAACGGGTATTGGAGGGATCTCCTTGAATGACCACACTGGCCATTGCGGCATGAATTTCAAATAAGGACGCAAATAAAGTACCAGCCAGGAGACCAGCATTACCGAGTAATATTTCCAGTCCGTAAACTCCAGCCTGAATAAGGGTTAATGCGGCAGAGATAATCACAGCTTCCTTGAGGCTAAACATCTTACTGTCAGAAGATTCAGGAGACTCCTGATTTTTAGCAGGTTCAGCTTTATGTAATAATATAAATGCACATGCAGCCAGAAGAAGCATAGCGACCAACGACGGTAAGAGCAAAATTTTTAGCCAGTCCCAAGAAACGCCTCCCACTACAATAAACAATAGAACTAATGTCGACATGCAGGACATCAGGGCAGCACCAGCATTGGATTTTGCATCCATTTCACCTTTACGGACCTGTATCCCTAATTGAGCAATAGTGGCTGTACTGGAAACAAAACCCGAGGCAATTGAAGACAATATCAAGGCATTTTTAGTCGAGAAGAAACGTTTAGCGATATGTGCCAAAGCTTGAACTACCAGAATCAGAGTTACTAATTTTAAAATCAGATAAGGGTTCAGCACTTCACCCCATAAAGGCCGGTCAGGGGTTAGCGGTAAACCAATCAGAATCAAGGCTAATAATAGTAATCCATCCCTAAATTCAGCCTCAGTAATCCACTGTCCGGCAATATTATGCATAGAGTGTTTGGCCATTAAAATTATCGTGATCAGAACTGCTAGTCCTGCAGCCAGAGGAATATTCCACAGACAAATCGCCCCAATAAAATAGGTCATGATAAAGGCCAATTCGGTGGTAATCCCCGGATCTTCTATCTGGTTTCTAATAGAAAAAATGACAATACCGCCAATAATGAGTGCACCGGCCAGACCCATTGCCATTCCGAATAAAAAGCACAATGCGCCTAATAAAGCACAGATCGCAAAAGAGCGTAGCCCGGCAAAACTGGCCTGTTCTTCACGCTGTTTATGCCGTTCACGTTCCAGACCAATCAATAAGCCACATCCTAAGGCGGCGGTCAGGAGGGTAAGCAGCTCATGAAAGGAACTACTTTCATTTAAGGGAACTACGTTTAAATCCATACCCGGTCTCAGCGATTGAATAAGATATCCTGATTGAAATATAGGCGAAAAATTGACACATCGACAAGCAGAAAAAGGTTATGACCTAAAACCCATGTGATGTGTTTATCATTTATGAGAAACAATATTGCTTTTAAGTTTGGAAGTCGCGATGGAATGCGAAAAACAGGAAAAACTTGTTATAGTGGAGGCAGTTTTGGGGACCATCGATCATGAAATTTGATTTTGAAATTGATACAGGCTGGTGTTTGGATCAGCTTTTAAAAGACGGAAAAATAACTGAACGTGACCGGATGCGAGTTCAGACCACACATCGTCAACGTGAACAAATAAAATGGCATCCCTTGCAATGGATCGCGCACTTTAGTCTGGTTGATCAGTCCCATCCTCAAAGTACTTTGACACTCAACCGCTTATGCCAGTGGCTGGCAGAAAAAACCGGTTTAATGTTCTATATTATCGATCCGCTCAAAGCTGATGTGCAGGCCTTGACCAATGTTATGTCACAGGAATATGCATTGCGTAACCGTATTCTGGCAGTAGAAATTCAACCAGATAAAGTTCTGATTGCTACAGATCAGCCTTATAAAACTGAATGGGTCTCAAACCTCGAACAGAATATTGCACCAAAAAAAATTGAACGGGTATTGCTCAATCCGGAACAGCTCCAGCGTTATATTGTTGAGTATTATCAGGTGAGTCGTGCAGTCAGTGGCTCACAAAAATCATCTGCTTATGACCGGGAAAATAAAGGCGTAGAAGCCTTACTGCAACTGGGTGATTCACAGAATCCGGATGCCAATGACCAGCATATCGTGAAACTGGTAGACTGGGTGCTGCAATTTGCCTTTGAGCAGGGTGCCAGTGATATTCATATGGAACCGCGCAAAGACACCGGCAAGATCCGTTTCCGGATTGATGGAGTATTGCATACCATCTATAACATGCCAGCCAATACCTTGACCGCAGTTATTTCCCGAATCAAGATTCTGGGCCGGATGAATGTGGCAGAAAAACGTAAACCACAGGATGGTCGTTTAAAAACTCGGACTCCAAAAGGGCAGGAAACAGAACTGCGTTTATCGACCTTACCCACCGCATTTGGTGAAAAGCTGGTAATGCGTATATTTGACCCAGAAGTTCTGGTCAGAAGTTTTCAGCAGCTCGGTTTCGAAGGGTATTTACTGAATGAATGGAACGCGTTAACCAGTCATAGTCATGGGATTATTCTGGTCACCGGACCGACCGGTTCTGGTAAAACCACCACACTGTATTCCACTTTAAAGCAGCTTGCGACTGAGCAGGTGAATGTCTGCACGATTGAAGATCCGATCGAGATGCTGGAACCAAGCTTTAACCAGATGCAGGTCAATAACGGAATTGAACTGGGCTTTGCAGATGGTGTACGTGCACTGATGCGTCAGGATCCTGACATTATTATGGTCGGCGAGATTCGTGACCAAGATACGGCCAATATGGCGATTCAGGCAGCATTAACCGGTCACTTGGTACTTTCTACCTTGCATACCAATGATGCGCCGTCGAGTCTGACCCGTTTGCATGATCTGGGCGTACAACCATTTTTAACAGCAGCGACTATCCTGGGGGTTCTGGCCCAACGTCTGGTGCGTAAGCTATGCCCACACTGCAAGCAGGAGAGTTTTCTGGATGAGCAGGAATGGCAACATCTGGCAGTGGACTATCCTTTACCACGTCCGGAATTTGTTTTTAAAGCAGTCGGTTGTGAAGAGTGTCGCCATACCGGTTATAAAGGCCGAATCGGGATTTATGAGTTTATGCCGCTTAGCCTGACCACCAAGCAATTGATCGGAGCGGATGCTAACCTGAATCAGTTACGTCAGCAGGCAAAAAAAGAAGGGGTAGAACCTTTACGGATTGCCGGTGCTCGCAAGATTCTGGAAGGGGTCACCACGCTTGAAGAGGTCTTAAGAGTTGTGCCATTAAATTAATTCTAAAGATGAAGCGATCTTAAGATTCAATTCATCTTCGGCTGTTTTAATAGCATTATCGAAACAGGGCAAGACTTTAAAAAGAGGTAACTGCAATGAAAATGATGATGAATACTATTTTAGCAGCAGCATTAATGGGTTCAATTGGGACTGTCGCAGTTGCGAGTAGTGAAACTGCGGTGAATCAGGCTGCATTTGCTAAAACGACTACAGTTAAGCAAGCATTGACCATGAAAGATGACAGCAAGGTTCAGCTGAAAGGTTATGTGGTAAAAGCTGTCGGTGATGAAAAATACCAGTTCCGCGATAATACTGGCACCATTACTGTCGAAATTGATGATGAACTTTGGCAGGGTAAACCTGTATCAGCTAAAACACCTGTGGTAATCATTGGTGAAGTGGACATTGACTATAAACCTGCGAAACGTGTTGAAATTGATGTCGACCAAGTTCAGTTCTAATTCCAGCATGATTTCCTGAACTGAATCTGAAGACAGCAACAAAAAACCACATGCAAGTTACCAAAAAGTATGTGGTTTTTTTGAGTCTAAAACTTTTTCAAGGCAAGATAGAAAGTTCAAGGCAAGATAGAAAGATAAAATAAGCGGAGCATAGCATGCGTATTCTTTTGGCAGAGGATGATGAATCTCAGGCGGAAAGTATTCAAACCTGGCTGGAAATGGATGGTTATGTGATTGATCGGGTTCATCGTGGAGATCATGCCATTCTGGCGATTGAACAGCATCAATACGACTGTATTTTGCTGGACCGTGGCTTGCCGAATGCAACTGGAGATGACATTCTTAAAAGCTTGCGCAATAAACAGAAAGATACGCCCGTTATATTTATTACCGCCAAGGACAGTATTTATGACCGGGTCGCAGGACTCGATTTGGGTGCCAATGATTATCTGGTAAAACCCTTTAGTCTGGAAGAACTTTCCGCTCGCGTGCGTGCCCAGCTCAGACAAAAACAGCAAATGCCAAATCATATCCTGCAATGGCAGGATCTTAGTCTGGACACCCAAGCCAAGACTGTAATGAAGGCGGGGCAGAGCATTAATCTGACTGCAAAAGAATTCCAGATTTTATATAAGCTGATGCAAAAACCAGAACATATCATTACCCGAGAACAGCTGGAAGAATCACTCTATGCCTGGGGAGATGAAATCGAAAGCAATGCGATTGAAGTCTTTATTTATCAGCTACGTAAAAAAATTGGCAGTCAGATGATTAAAACCATTCGTGGCTTGGGCTACCGGATGCATAAACCCGAGGCCTCCATATGAAGGCACCCATTTCCCTGCAAAGCCGGCTGATTCAACATGCCATGTTCAGTTCCATACTGGCAGGATTTCTGGCATGGCTGCTGTTATTGGGAATTTCCAGTTATCAGGCGATTGATTTGCATGATGACCTGATGGAGGAAATTTCAGAGTTACTTTTAGGAGATGTTAACCAGGCCAAAAATACGCAGGTTGATGAAATCAGTGAGCAGTTTGATATTCAATATGCCTTACTACTGAATCAGCAGGTACTGACCACTTCAATTGATGATGAACTGATTAATGAGATACCAGTTGCACAGAAAAACGGATTTCACTTTGATTATGAAAATGGTCATTTTATTCGAATTCTGATTGCTGAAGATCAAGACTTGAAAGTGAAAGTGGTACAACCGCTTTCGGTACGCTTTGATGAGCTTTGGCAAACGACTTTAGGTTTCGCCGGGATTTTATTTATCCTATGGATATTACAGTGGCTGATTTTACGTTTTGCCATTAAGCGGCAATTAAGACCTTTAAATAAAATTTCCCGAGAAATCGGTTCTAAATCTGCACAGGATCTCACTCCGGTTCAAAGTCCTGATCCTGAGATTACTGAATTGCAACCGATTATCCGTCAGCTGAATGCCATGTTGAGCAGGCTGGAAAAGTCATTGGCTGCCGAGCAACGTTTTACTGCCGATGCTTCACATGAGTTGCGTTCCCCATTGTCTGCCATTCAAATGCGTTTACAGGTGCTGAAACGTAAATATCAGGAAGATGCTCAACTTAGGCAAGCGTTACAGATGATTCAGAATGACGTCAACCGCGGAACGCAGATTCTGGAAAACTTACTGCTATTGGCTCGGCTTGATCCAGAACATGCAGAGCAGTTGCCCAAACAGCAGGTGAATCTTAAAGTATTGGTTCAGGAGGTCTTACAAGCTTTACAACCTTTTGCTCAGGAAAAAGAGATCCACTGGAACTTAAAACTTGAAGATGCAGTGATTGAAGCAAATGCAGAGCTGATTTTTAGCTGTATCCGCAATCTGGTTGATAATGCCATTCGTTATACGCCGATGCAGGGACAGGTCGAAATCAGGACGATAGTTGAAGGTCAGAATCTACAACTTATGATTGAAAATTCGGGAGAGGGAATTCAGGAAGAAGTTGTTCAACGTTTAGGTGAGCGTTTTTACCGCGCCTTGGGCACGCGAACACAAGGTTCAGGTTTGGGATTGTCGATTTGTCAAAAGATTATGCAGTTACATACGGCCAAGATTGATTATGCGCCGTCAGTTTTGGGTGGGCTTAAAGTTTCATTAATTTTTCAATCTGAAGA
Source organism: Acinetobacter sp. YH12236 (assembly GCF_013417645.1). Lineage (NCBI taxonomy): Bacteria > Pseudomonadati > Pseudomonadota > Gammaproteobacteria > Moraxellales > Moraxellaceae > Acinetobacter > Acinetobacter sp. YH12236. The sequence continues at coordinate 18,292 of NZ_VPDM01000022.1, read as the reverse complement.
ATAAAGATATTAGATATAGCAATTAAAAAAAGCAGTATGCGCTGATTCATACTGCCTGTTCCCACGTTTATTATTTTTGGAGTATTTAAATTACTTAGTCAGGATGAGACGATTGTTACGAGTCAAACGTAGACGGTATTCTTCACCCGCATGCATGATCCGGATTTCTCGTCCTAGCGCAAATAAATTGTTCGAATGCAACATCGGTAGCGCATGCTGAGTATCATTATTGCGGGTAAATAGGCTAAATGGTGCGTTCATTCCGTCGACTCCGTGGTGTGTTTTGGATTGATTTAAATGATAATCATTATCGAATAGATCTGTCAACGAATAATTGCTGCATTTATAAAAAACTCTAATTTGCTTACAATCTGTAAAACTTCAATAGTTCAGAACATTATGTCTAAAGCCACAATTCATGTCGCAATCGCTATTTTATTTCATCACAATCAGGTTCTGGTCGGTTGGCGTGAAGCTAAACAGCATCAGGGCAATAAATATGAGTTTCCAGGCGGAAAAGTAGAACAGGGCGAATTGCCTATAGAGGCATGTCGACGTGAAGTGATTGAAGAAGTCGGAATTGACATCGAACAATGGCAGGCTTTTGATTTTATTTCGCATGAATATGAAGATGTCATCGTCAATCTGCATATTTTCCATGCTTCGGTTCAGCCAGAACAATTAGCTGGAATCAAGCAGCCTTGGCGCTGGTATAGCCGGGATGAACTCAGTGAACTAAATTTTCCTAAAGCCAATCAGGCCATGATTCAAAAGCTGCAATGGCCGAGAAAGATCAAAATTTCTGAAGACTTGAGTCACCTGAATAATCTGGAAACAGACCAGATGCTGTATTGGCGAGTAATGGCCAGCCCTGAACACATTAGCCAGTTACAGCAGATTCCAGTCGATCAGTTATCCAGATTGATCATTAATCAGGAACTTTGGTCACAATTGAATGAATTGCAGCAGCAAACCATTCGTACGCTTCACCTGAAACAGTCTCAATTGATGCAACTGCAAAAAGGGGAGTTAGCTGGTGGCTATCGTTATCTTGCAGCCTGTCACGATCTGGAAGCATTAAAACATGCAGAAAACATAGGCTGTGAAGCAGCTTTACTCAGCCCGGTACTGGCAACAGAAACACATCCTGATACCGCAGCTTTAGGCTGGGAAAAATTTAAACAGATGGCTGAACAGGTACAGATTCCTGTATTTGCCTTAGGCGGTATAAAAGCTGAAGATCTAGACCATGCTCAAAACCAGCATGCTTATGGGATTGCAGGGATCCGTTATGTTTAAGTCAGAAACTTATTATAAATAACCGGGCTCACGCCAGGGCCTTAAAATTTCTTTAAGGCCTGCTGAGCTTGCTGAATGGCTTTGGTGTTTTTTTGCAGTTGAGCTGCTTTCAGGCGCACCTGCCAGAGCTGCTTTTTCATTGCATTGGTCTGCGCATAGCTCAAACCACGTAAGGCGAAAGCATCTGCACGGGCCGGCTGGTTTTTACGGTTTGCGATCAAGCCAAGATACAGATAAGTTTCTGAAGCTTGGGGCGCCAAACGCTGAGCTTGTACTGCAGAAGTTTCAGCTTGATTATATTGCTGCTTGCTATAGGCCTGCTGAGTTTGCTGCATCAATTTTTTAAATGCAGGTAAGTTACGTCCATCATCAAACTTTTGTGCCTGAGGCTTTTGCTCAGGGATCACAATCTTCTGACGTTTAATCTCCGGTCGATCATAGGGCGTAATCACTACACCATCAGGTGTAGAGGATTTTGGTTTCTGCTTAACCGGAGGTTTAGTAGGAGCCGCAGGCTGTTCTGGCTCCGACATGCTTTGGCAGCCCACCAGACCGAGGATGAGCAGACCAGGAATCAATTTTCTTAACATAAACATAGACTCAATTATTGGCTATAACTTCCACTCGCGATAATACGGGTTTGTTTAGCAACTTCGCGTTCTATTTCTGTTTCACTTTCTTGTATATAACGACTGAGATCATCATCTTCCTCATCTTCTGGTGAAGGTTCTGAATCAATCGTATAAGGTTCAGTGGCGTAATGCGAGATGCCACAAGCAGTTGCCTGATTAGGCAAGGCATGACGTGAAATCGGAATATACATGGCACCATCACAGCCTTGGGCAGTCAGTTTACCTGTATAACGGTCCAGCCAGTGCCATTCAATTTCATTAGGCTGAGCCAGATTCACCGGCTTCTGATGCAGCTGTTTCATGACATTGGTCCAGACCGGAAGTGCACCTGAAGAACCGGTTAATCCAGTGACTTTGTTGTCATCCAGACCTAACCAGACCACTGTCATATAGTTGCCAGAATAACCTGCAAACCATGAATCACGGGTATCGTTTGTCGTACCCGATTTACCCGCCAGATTCAGGTTGCGTGGCAAACTGTTATAGGCAGAACGACCAGTACCACTCGACATGACCTGTTGTAAACCATAATTCAGAGCATAGGCTGATGCTGGATCAATCGTCGGCTGAACACTTAAGCTGTAACGTTCAAGCGAGCGGCCATTCGCATCAACTACTGAACGAATCGATTTCACCGGATATTTAAAGCCACCTGTTGCGAAGTTACCGTAAATATTCATCACTTCCATCGGTGACATGTCTACTGCACCTAAATAAATAGATGGATAAGAAGGAATGTCAGAAGTCACACCGAATTTTTGCAGATGGTTAATAAAGGTCGACAGGCCAAATTCCTGTGCCAAACGTACCGCAGACAGGTTATAGGATTGTGACAGGGCAAGAGACATCGGTACTACACCATGTGCGCTACCACTATAGTTTTTCGGTGTCCATGGTTTGCCATCACTTTGAATGGTGATCTGGCTGTCTTCAATTGGACTGGCCCAGTGATAGCGATTCGATTCTAGTGCTGTCAAATAAATCACCGGTTTGAGTAATGAACCCACCTGACGCTTGGCATCTAAAGCACGGTTAAAACCGGTAAAGTCCTGGGTAGAACCTACCGCTGCAACCAGTTCGCCATTTTCAGGGTGTGCGACCAGAACAGCGCCCTGCAAATCTTTTAGACGGCCTGGATTGGCTTTGCTTAAACGGGCTACACTTTCCTTAAAGCTGTCTTGAATTCGGGTTTGTGCCAATGGATCTAAGGTTGTGAAAATACGCAGACCCTGGTTGGTTAAATCAGTTTCCTGATATTCGGTACGCAACTGACGGCGAACGATATCCAGAAAATCCGGGAAGCGAGCAGGGCCTAAAGTTGGTTTGGAAATGACGTTCAGCGGACGGGCAGTTTCTGTTTCATACTGATCTTGGGTCAGATTACCCATTACCAGCATATTATTTAGAATCACATCACGACGTTTTTTCGCAAGTTCAGGATTACGCCATGGGTTATACAGGCTTGGACCTTGTACCAGACCGACTAAAAAGGCCTGTTGAGAAATATTCAGTTCACGTAACGGCAAGCCAAAATAAAATTGTGAAGCCAGACCATAACCATTTATGGAATAGTTGCCATTTTGGCCCAGATTCACTTCATTTAAATAGGCTTCCAGAATCTCATCTTTGCCATAATGCAATTCAATCAGCATTGCCATAAAGGCTTCATTCACCTTACGTTTTAAGGTGCGTTCTGGTGTTAAGTAGAAATTCTTGACCAGCTGCTGGGTGAGGGTTGAACCACCTTGACGTTTACCACCAGTAATATTACTTACCACTGCACGTGCAATCCCGCGTGGAGATACACCATGGTGATTGTAGAAATTACGGTCTTCAGTGGCAATTAATGCGTCAATTAACGGTTTAGGCACTTTATTGAGCTTAATCAGCACACGGTCTTCATTATGCTGTGGATAAATACCACCAATCAATAAAGGTTCCAGACGGGCAATCCCGCTAGAAGAGGGTTTGGTCGCACTTACTTCAGCAATCTGATCGCCATCAAAGCTGACTTTCAATACCTGTTCAGGTTCAACGCGATCGCCAAAATCAAAGCCACGGGTATGCACATACATGGTATTGCCAGTGCTGACAAAGCTGCCCGATTTGGTATAGCTGTCTGAACCTTTATAACCCAGTAATTTTAATTCTTGTTGGAAATCCTGCTGGCTGACCGGGGCATTTACATACACTTCCATCGGGCGTGCGAAAACCTTGGCCGGAATATCCCAGCGTTGACCTTCAAATTTTTCACGCACAATATTATCTAATTTAATCAAATAGATACTAAATGCTACAAATGCAGAAATGACTAGAATGGAGAAGATTAAGGCAATGAACCCCATACCTCGTTCAGATTTCATAAATGACGATAAGACCCTGTGAAATTGTGCTAATCATGCGAAGCTTTTCATTATTTTGCAATATTTAATCAATTATTGAGATTAAAATTAAAATTAAACTTCACATTTTCTCCTTAATTTCAATCTATTTCAATTCAATCCTGCACAGCTTTGTCATGTTATAAATTGTCATCCTATTCAAGCTTAATGTTATGATAAGCAGGATTCGAAGCGGAGCGACGACACTGGTGCAAATTTCCCACAAGACATTTCGAAATATCGGGTTGATTGGACGCCCGGATAAATCTTCAGTGGTTGAAACCTTATGCCTGATCCACGATCATCTGCTCAATTTAGGTCTACATCCTGTTTTTGATGCAGATACAGCTGAACTGGTTCCTTATCAGAATACCCAAACAGTTAGCCGCGCCTTGTTGGGCGAAGTGGTTGATCTAGTCATTGTGGTAGGTGGGGATGGTTCACTGTTACATGCAGCGCGGGCATTGGTAAAATACAATACGCCAGTGATCGGGGTGAACCGTGGTCGTTTGGGCTTCCTGACAGATATCAAGCCAACTGAAGTCATCTTTAAACTGGATCAGGTATTAAAAGGTGATTTTCAGGCAGAACGCCGTTTCTTGCTGGAAATGGAAGTTCGCTCCAAAGGTGAAATCATCTATGATGCGATTGCCCTGAATGATGTGGTCTTGCACTCCGGTAAATCGGTGCATATGATCGATTTCGAGCTGAATATTGATGGACAATATGTCTATCGCCAGCATAGTGATGGTCTGATTGTATCTACACCGACCGGTTCAACAGCCTATGCACTGTCCGGTGGTGGGCCGATTGTGCATCCAAGTATGGATGCAATTGTGCTGGTGCCGATGCATCCGCATACCTTGTCTTCACGTCCGATTGTGGTCGGAGGGCATAGTGAAATTAAACTGATGATTCGTGAAAATCGCGTACTGCCGATGGTGAGTGCGGATGGACAACACAGTGTGTCTTTGAATGTTGGCGATAGCGTCCATATTCGTAAGCATCCCTTTAAACTGAATCTTCTGCATCCGCCAGGTTATGACTTCTATAATGCATGTCGAACCAAACTGGGCTGGAATCAGGACTTCGACTATCTTAAGCAGGATTAAATATGAATATTGAACAAATGCTTGCCGTACTCAATCCTGAGATTGTAGAACGCTTAAGAACAGCCATTGAAATTGGCAAGTGGCCAAATGGTGTAGCACTGACTCAGGAGCAGCGTCAGACCTGTATGCAGGCTGTCTATGCCTGGGAAATGAAAAACCTGCCAGAAACCGAACGTAGCGGTTATATCGATCGTGGCACTAAAGAAGAAGGCGAACAATGTGATGATGATCATCACAAAAATGAGCCGGAATTTAAACCGATCCGTTTCGTTTAATCGAAACCGAAAAAAAGACCACAGATGTGGTCTTTTTTAATGTCTGTTTTTTGGTTTGATCAAACTGAAAGACGGCTATTCCAGAGTTCTCTGGCTTTTTGCATCGCCGCTTCATAGCTGTCATATTCGCCCATGGTATACAGTGCAATGCCCATAGTTTCAACCACTGCGATTTCCCCATATTCATGTGAGCGTTGACCTTCCCATACTTGCTTAAACACAGCCAGATCCAGCTCTTCTTCAATCGGACTACGGTTGTCAGTCAGTTTTGGTAATTCGTGCTCATAAAGTTCGCCATTCTTAATTCCGCAGATTAAAGTTTTGGCATCCGGGTTACGTTCGAACTCACCACCTTCACCTTTAATGACTGCACTATTTTGATAGCCTAACTTGTAAGCGGACTGCTGATGTGAACTACGATAAGCAGGGTGGAAAATGGCTTGTAAAGTCGCTTTGGCATTAAATGGATTAATCAGGCGTGCCAGCGTATGAATCGGAGAGCGTAAGCCCATGACATTACGTAGCCCGATCAACTCAGCCAGAATTGGAGAGATCACCTCCAATGGCAGGTAAGCAAAATGTTTGTCTTTAAGCTGCTGTTCCACCTCAACATCATTTTGGCAGATCGGATAGCCTAAGTAGTTAAGTACCTGTTCTGTATAGACCCGATTCAAGGTATGACCTGAAGCACCATGCATCACGATATTATAGCCATGCTTAGCAAGGGTAAGCGCAGCCAGAATGAACCAAGGATAATGTTTGCGTTTGCCTGCATAAGAAGACCAGTCCAGATCAACATCAAGCGCCTTAAAATTCAGTTGGTCCCGGGTCGCTTGCACAAAGCCTGCGAGTTCATCAACGGATTCTTCTTTGACGCGTAATAGCATCAGAAAAGCGCCCAGTTGTACGTCCAGTACTTCATTTTTCAGGATCATGCTAAAAGCCTGATAGGCTTCTTCATAGCTTAAAGAACGTGCACCATTTTTTCCCTTGCCAATAATACGAATAAACTGGGCAAAAGGATGTTCGGCATCTTTATAAATATTTCGCTTTGTGGTCATGGGCATAGATCAATCATGTTCATCAAGTATTGGCATATTTTACGCTGATATTGGTATTTCACCTTCTTATTTTGCAGAATTATTAGAGTTTTATAAGACTATAGTCTAAGAGGTATTGTTTAGTATTTAGGCAAATTTAACATTTCGGGTTAAACAAAAGTCTAAAAAGCGGTTAAAATTTCACGCAATTCTTGTGTTTGCTTTATCTCCTGATCAATGCACTGACTTTTCTTAAAGATCGGTGTTCCTGTGATTGTTAAATGTACATACACATTCTAATTTCAGTATCAGATTAATTTTTTGATACATAGGCACTTTTTTGTTTCAGACAATGAAGTATTGGACGCTTGTTTTTTAAAAATAAGTGAAAACTGAATATTGCTTCTGGTTAGAAGTATATCGTGAAGTAAGGTTATGGCTAAAAAACCAATTTATAAGTCGCTTTATTTTCAAGTGATTGTAGCCATTATTGCGGGTATCCTCGTCGGACATTTCTCGCCAAGTGGTACACAAATCATTAATGGTGCAGAACAATATGTTCCAGGTCTGGGCGAACAACTGAAGCCGCTGGGTGATGCATTTATCCGTTTAATTAAAATGATCATCGCACCTGTGATTTTCTGTACCGTGGTTAGCGGGATCGCAGGCATGGAGAGTATGAAATCAGTTGGTAAAACTGGTGGTGTCGCTCTACTTTACTTCGAAATCGTGTCAACGATGGCGCTGATCATTGGTCTTCTGGTAATTAATATTGCCAAGCCAGGCGTTGGGATGAATGTTGATCCGGCATCGCTGGACACGGCCGGGATTTCTAAATATGTAGAGTCGGGTGCTTCTCAGTCTACCGTTGATTTCTTTATGAATATCATTCCAAATACGGTGGTTGGAGCATTTGCTGAAGGCGAAATCCTGCAAGTCCTTTTATTTGCGATCCTGTTCGGTTTTGCATTACACAAACTGGGTGCACAAGGTAAGCCAGTCCTCAAACTGGTAGATCAGATTTCACATGTGTTCTTTAACATCGTGAACATGATCATGAAACTTGCGCCTATTGGTGCATTTGGTGCGATGGCTTTCACGATCGGTAAATATGGGATCGGTTCTCTGGCGCAATTGGCCCAGTTGATCATCTGTTTCTATATCACCTGTTTGCTGTTTATCTTTATTGTGCTGGGTTCAATTGCACGCTTTACCGGCTTTAGCATTGTCAAGATGATTCGCCTGATTCGTGAAGAGCTGTTGATTGTACTCGGTACTTCATCGTCTGAATCTGTATTGCCACGTATGCTGAAAAAACTGGAGCTGGCAGGTGCTGAAAAGTCAGTGGTGGGTCTGGTCATTCCAACAGGTTATTCGTTTAACCTGGATGGTACTTCGATTTACCTGACAATGGCGGCAATCTTCATTGCACAGGCGACAAATACGCAACTTGATTTGTCTCACCAGATTACCTTGCTTCTCGTATTGCTCATTTCTTCTAAAGGTGCAGCGGGTGTAACTGGTTCAGGCTTTATCGTGATGGCAGCAACATTAGCGGCTGTAGGTAATATTCCGGTTGCAGGTCTGGCCTTGATTCTCGGTATTGATCGCTTCATGTCTGAAGCCCGTGCCTTGACCAATCTGGTCGGTAACTCTTTGGCAACTCTGGTTGTAGCAAAATGGGTCGGTCAGTTAGACATGGACAAGCTGAACTATGCATTAGCAAATCCGGCTGAAATTGATGAAAAAATGGCGCAGGAAGGCAATAATGCTCATTAAGTTTGAGTTTGTCTTATAGGTCATAAAAAAGGAAGCTTCGGCTTCCTTTTTTATTTTTATCTGACTGTGAAGTTAGCAAAAAAATAAGTCAGGTACATGACAGCCTTTCTAAAAATAGTTAGCCTGTGCACAGGAAATAAAACGATAAACACGATAAGGATAAAAGAATGCTGGCTTACGATGCTGACCTGGAACTTTTCCGCGACAATTTCAAACGCTTTATGAATGAACATGTAGCGCCTTACTATGAAGAGTGGGAGCATGAAGGCATGATGCCGCGTTCAGTCTGGAATGCGATGGGTGAAAATGGCTTCTTGTGTGTCGATGTCCCGGAAGAATATGGTGGCTACGGTGTTCCGACTCACTATTCCCTGATGTTGATTGAAGAGTCAGCTCGAGCAGGCTATAGCGCCATCTCAACCGGCCTGTCTTGTCACTCGGATATCGCAGCGCCGTATATCTTGCATATCGGTACAGAAGAGCAGAAAAAATACTGGTTACCGAAAATGGTGTCTGGTGAAGTGGTCGGTGCGATTGGCATGACTGAGCCGGGTGCAGGTTCTGATTTGCAAGCCATGCGAACCAATGCCATCTTGCAGGATGATCATTATCTGTTAAATGGTTCTAAAACTTTTATTTCCAATGGTCAGCATGCTGACCTAGTCGTATTAGCCGTGAAAACAGATCCACAAGCACGCGCCAAAGGTGTGTCTTTGATGCTGGTGGATACGCATCTGGAAGGCTTTAAAAAAGGCAAGAACTTGGACAAAATTGGTCTGCATTCACAGGATACTTCAGAGCTGTTCTTCGATAATGTCAAAGTACCGAAAGATCAATTGCTGGGTCAGCCAGGTCAGGGCTTCGTCTATCTGATGCAGGAACTCCCACGTGAACGTACCGCTATTGCGGCAACCGCACTGGGGGCGATTCGTGGCTCGATTGATGTAACGACTCAATATGTCAAAGAGCGTCAGGCCTTTGGTCAGGCGATTGGCCAGTTCCAGAATACCCGTTTTGTACTGGCACAGGCCAAGATTGACGAGCTGGCAACAGCAGCTTTCTATAACCAGAATGTTGAGTTGTATATGCAAGGCAAGCTGGATGTTGAAACTGCAGCAGCGCTAAAGAGTTTCTCTACTGATATGCAGATGAAAGTTGCTGACAATCTGCTTCAGCTCTTTGGTGGTTATGGCTATATGACTGAATATCCGATTTCGCGTTTCTTTGTTGATGCTCGCATTCAACGGATCTATGGCGGTACCAATGAAATCATGAAAGAAATTGTTGCACGTGGTCTGCTTGGACGTTAAAAATCAACAGATAAAAAAAGAGTCCTAAATGGACTCTTTTTTTATGAAAAGAATATTCTTGAAATCTAGATATTTTATTATTTTAAGATTTTAGTACATCCAGACATTCATGAATAAAAATTGGCAAATCATTTGGTACTCGAGATGAAATCAGCTGATTATTGTCATTGACCAGTTCGACATCATAATAAGTCGCACCTGCATGTTGTACCCGAGGTGCATGCGCACGGATACTGGTAATGATGCGGTTCTTTAAAACATCTGCTTCACTGAGTAATAAAGATGCGTCACAAAGACTGAAGATGGTCTTTTTGGCCTCATTAAAAGCCTGAATGAAATGTAAGACTCGCATATCGTTGGCGAGGGACACTGGCGATTCACCGCCCGGAATGAGTAGGGCATCAAAATCATCAATACTGATATGATCAATTCCCCGATCAATGGTTACACTCGACTGGCCATGTAGTCCATGTACGACTTTTCCGGCATGCAGTTCAATATTACAGACACTGTGCTCTGCAGCAAGTAAGGCTGCAACAGGCTCAGTATATTCAAGATCTTCAAAATTATTCGTTACAAGTACCGCTATTCTTTTTGGCATTATAGGCACCCCCAATATAGTTTTAAATTAGACTAGCGATTTAAGGTTTAAAAAACGTCTCTGCTTTGTAACCAAATAGTGATTTAGTGTAAAAAATCCAATTAAATCAAAGGAAAATGATCAAAAAAACAGTTTTCTATGTGCATTTTATTGTGAACTGTCACTCAGATTTTAAGTAGTTAAACTAGAGGAATCGAGATGGCTTTATTTTTATTTTCTTATGCTTAAAATCGTTATGTAGATTAAGAAATAGTGATATTTCATCTTGATAAAAATCAGTTAAGATGGGCGGGCAAAGTTTACAATTTGATAATGTAAAAGATGCGAAAATGCTGAAAGAAATGTTACCAGATATGACTAAAGCGATGAACGGTTAAAATCAAATCCCTGTTTTTAAGAATTAATCTACTAAAGTTATATTGTGTAACATTTGCAGCGCACTAATTGTTATACTGCACAGATAAGGTTTATGAAGGGCGACATCACGATGATCAACGACGATCAAAACACAACGGCTTCTTTAGATTTGGCTAAAATTCGTGAAGATATCGATTCAGTTGATCAACAAATCCAGCAATTGATTAACCGTCGTGCACGTTTGGCTGAGGCTGTAGCAAAAGCGAAATTCGCATCTGAAGAAAATCCGCTGTTTTACCGTCCGGAACGTGAAGCACAGGTTTTGCGCAATGTTATGGAGCGCAATGAAGGACCATTGTCAGATACGACGATGGCACGTCTGTTCCGCGAGATCATGTCGGCTTGTTTGGCGCTTGAAGCACCGCAAAGTATTGCATTTTTGGGACCTGTTGGTACCTACACACATTCAGCAGTGTTGAAACATTTTGGTCATGATGCTGTGGTTCGTCCATTACCCACCATTGATGAAGTATTCCGTGAAGTAGAAGCGGGCAGTGCACATTATGGTCTGGTGCCTGTTGAAAACTCCTCTGAAGGGGTAGTGAACCACACTTTAGACTGTTTCAAGACTTCGCATCTGAATGTGATTGGCGAAGTAGAATTACCCATTCATCACCAGTTCCTGATCTCTGAAAATACCCGTAAAGACAGTATTAAGCAGATCTATGCACATCAGCAAACTCTGGCTCAGTGCCGTAAATGGCTGGATGCCCATTATCCAGGTGTAGAACGTGTGGCACTCAGTTCAAATGCTGAAGCGGCACGCCGTATTCAGAATGAATGGCATTCTGCTGCGATCGCTTCTGAAATTGCTGCGAATATTTATAATCTTGAGATTATGCACAGCAATATTGAAGACAATCCAGAGAACACGACACGCTTCCTGGTGATTGGCCGTGAAAAAGTGCCACAAAGCGGCAATGATAAAACTTCATTACTGGTATCTGCGCATGACCGTGCCGGTGCATTGCTGGAAATTCTGGCTCCATTTGCCAAACACAACATTAGTCTAACTAGTATTGAAACTCGACCTGCACTTCCTGAAAAATGGGCTTATGTATTCTTTATCGATCTTGAAGGTCATATTGAGCAGGAAAATGTTAAAGCTGCGATCGAAGAAATTCGTCCGTTTGTGAAAGAAGTCCGCGTGCTTGGTTCATATCCTGCAGCTGTTTTATAAAAGCAGCCTTTCGTGGTTAGTGCGAGGGTGCTAACCACTGTTTCATCTGTAAATCGGAAGTATAAAATGTCGTTTGTCCCAGCCAATGAAGGCATCTCTAAATTAAAGCCATATCAACCAGGTAAACCGATCAGTGAACTTGAGCGTGAGTTGGGCATCACTGATATCGTGAAACTGGCTTCAAATGAAAACCCGCTGGGCTGTTCAGATAAAGTCAAAGAAGCAGTGGCTGCGGAACTGGCGGAAATTGGCCGTTATCCGGATGGCGGTGGCTTTATCCTGAAAGATCAGATCAAGACACAATTCGGTTTTGATCATAACCAGATTACTTTAGGTAATGGTTCAAACGACTTACTGGAAATATTCGCCCGTGCATTTGTTTCTGAAAAAGATTCAGTGATTTATAGCCAGCATGCGTTTGCGGTATATGCACTGGTGACTCAAGCGATTAACGCTGAAGCGATCGAAGTACCTGCTAAAGGTTTCTCACATGACCTTGAAGCGATGGCGGCTGCGGTAAAAGACAACACCAAGCTGATCTTTATTGCAAACCCGAATAACCCGACAGGGACCTGGTTTGAAGAAGCTGAATTTGAAGCATTCATGCAGAAAGTTCCTGCGAACGTGATCGTGGTGCTAGATGAAGCCTATGTGGAATATTTCCCGGAAAACTTCAATAGCCTGAAATTCCTGAAACAGTATCCAAACCTGATTGTCAGCCGTACGCTGTCTAAGTGCTATGGTCTGGCTGCGCTGCGTGTTGGTTTTGCTTTGGCATCTGTTGAAGTGACTGATTACTTGAACCGTATCCGTCAGCCATTCAACGTCAACCATTTAGCGATGGTGGCTGCGGTTGCTGCACTGAAAGATGAAGCATTTATCGAGAAATCTCGTGAAGTGAACAAGGCGGGTATGGCTCAGCTAGAAGCGGGTTTCAAAGCTTTAGGCCTGAACTATGTACCTTCACGCGCGAATTTCATCTTGGTTGATGTACAGGCTGACCCAGCAGAAACATTTAACAAGTTGTTGAAAGAAGGGGTGATCGTACGTCCAGTGGGTATTCCAAATCACCTGCGTGTATCGATTGGTACTGAAGCTGAAAATGCCAAATTTCTTGCTGCATTAGGTAAAGTACTTGGCTTAGAGGCGAAAGCTTAAGTTATGTCGCAGCCACTGTTTGAAAAAGTTGCCTTTATCGGACTTGGACTGATTGGTTCAAGCCTGGCGCGTGTCATTAAGGCCGAGCATTTAGCCAATGACATCGTGGCATCGACCCGCTCTCAAAAAACCTTGGAAGATGCCAAGGCACTGGGTCTGATTTCCGACGGCTATGCAGATCCTGTAGAAGCCGTTAAAGGAGCAGACCTGGTGGTGCTGGCATTACCTGTTCGTGCCACCCAGAAAGTGCTGGAAACCATCAAGCCTTATTTATCGGAAAATGTCATTTTGACCGATGTTGGCAGTACCAAAGGCAATGTGGTGGATGCAGCTAAAGCCGTGTTTGGTGAAAATCTGCCAGTCGGCTTTGTTCCGGGGCATCCGATTGCTGGTGCCGAACATACCGGCGTGCATGCAGGTAAGGTCGATCTATTTGCCAATCACAAGGTGATTTTGACACCGTTGCCAAGCAGCGGACAATGGGCGGTCGAGAAACTGATTCAACTGTGGCAGGCGGCAAAGGCGGAAGTGATTTGTATGGATGTGGAAAAGCACGATGAAGTGCTGGCACATACTAGTCATCTTCCGCACCTGATGGCCTTCAACTTGGTCGAACAACTGGCCAAGCGCGAAGACAATCTGGATATTTTTCGTTATGCTGCCGGTGGCTTCCGCGACTTCTCGCGTATTGCTGCCAGTGATCCACAAATGTGGCATGACATCTTTTTTGCCAATAAAAAGGCGATTCTCAATGCCGTGGACGGCTTTGAAGCTCAACTCGCGATTATCCGCAAGCTGATTGAAGATGAAGATTCACAAGCCTTAATGGGCTTATTGGGGCATGCGCAGGCTGCGCGTCAGCACTTCAATCATATGCTCGCCAAGAAACCTCTCATGGAGAAAAATAAAGTGACACAACAATTTACCATTCAACCAGGTGCCAAGACGTTCCAGGGTAAATTTACCGTGCCAGGTGACAAATCTGTGTCACACCGTTCCATCATGTTTGGTGCCATCGCTGAAGGCACAACGCATGTAACGGGTTTCCTTGAGGGTGAAGATGCGCTTGCGACGCTGCAAGCCTTCCGTGACATGGGCGTAAGTATTGAAGGTCCTAAGAATGGCGAAGTGACCATTCATGGCGTGGGTATGCATGGTCTGAAAGCACCAAAATCTGCGCTTTACATGGGCAACTCGGGTACTTCGATGCGTCTGCTGTCTGGCATGCTGTCAGCACAGAAATTTGATTCTGTAATGACTGGCGATGCTTCACTATCTAAACGTCCAATGGAGCGTATTGCTAAACCATTACGTTTGATGGGTGCACAGATTCAAACTACGGGTGAACGTGGTACACCACCAGTATCGATTACCGGTAATCAAAACCTGAAAGGTATTCAATACGACTTGCCAATGGCATCGGCTCAGGTGAAGTCTGGGATTTTGCTAGCGGGTCTTTGGGCTGAGGGCGAAACTTCAGTGACTGAACCTGAACCAACCCGTGACCATACTGAACGTATGTTGCGTGCGTTTGGTTATGACGTAAAAACTGAAGCTAACCGTATTTCCCTGCAAGGTGGCGGCAAACTGGTGGGTACTAACATTCAGGTGCCTTCTGATATTTCATCTGCTGCTTTCTTTATGGTCGGTGCAGCGATTACTGAAAATGCTGACGTGACTTTGGAAGCGGTAGGCATTAACCCAACCCGTACTGGTGTCATCGAAATCCTGAAACAGATGGGAGCCGACATCGCTGTTGAAAATGAACGTATTGCGGGCGGTGAACCGATCGCGGATATTCGTATCCGTGGTACACGTACCTTAAAAGGCATTCATATGCCGGAAGACCAAGTGCCACTAGCAATTGATGAATTCCCGGCATTGTTTATCGCGGCAGCTTGTGCTGAAGGCCAAACGATTCTAACTGGTGCTGCTGAGCTGCGTGTCAAAGAATCGGATCGTATTCAGGTGATGGCAGATGGTCTGAAAACCATGGGCATTGATTGTACGCCAACTGATGATGGCATTATCATTGAAGGTAAGGGCAAGGCAGGTGACTGGTCACCAATCTTTACCGGTGGTGAAATTGAATCGCATCATGATCATCGTATTGCCATGAGCTTCTCAATCGCAGGTCTGCGTAACTCAGGTGAAATTAAGATTGTTGGGACTGAAACTGTCGCAACCAGTTTCCCAACCTTCACTGAACTGACTTCTCAAGCTGGTCTGGCGATTGAAGTGACAGAATAATTCTAAAATTTACATGAAACAGCCAAGCTTTTGCTTGGCTGTTTTGTTTATATTGGCTTATGCTAAAACCATACAACAAAAAAGCCATTTGGATGTAGCAATGCGAAAATTAAAATTTATGGCCAATCCTCAGAGCCAGCAACAATTACAGGGCAGTCAGCAGACTCAGGAATATGTGGCACATCTGCTGACGGAAGAGCTCGGTAAATATGGCTTTAAGACTTTGGCGCAAAGTGGTGCACAAGTGGCCGTAAGTGTCGATGAACATGAGTTGCCATTATCAGTGAGCTGTGAGACACGAGACCAGGAAGGGCACCTGATTTGTGAAATTGCTTCTTATCCGGATGAAGAACAGGACTGGCTGGACCGGATTACAGAACAAAGTTTATTAAATCAGTTGGCACAAGCCGTTGAAGCATCATTGAAAGAACAAGAAAGTTTTAGTGAGTTTGAGTGGAAGAACTAGTTCAACAAATGCAAAGGGTTTTGCCCATACTACGCTGATCATAAAGAATATATCTTTGTGATCCGTCATATTGAAAGACATGAATTTATCGGATTATGCGGTTTGCATCGACTGCATGATGAAATACCTGAAGTGGGTATCTGGATTCGTGAAAAGGCGCATGGTCATCATTATGGACATGAGGCAGTACGTTGCATTGTGGCCTATGCTTTCAATACATTAGGGATCAAAGCTTTGAGCTATCCGGTAGCCGAAGAAAACTGGGCTAGCTGAAAAATTGCAGAACGTGTAAGTGGAAAAATTACCAACCACCTAGATAAACCTAAATATCGGGCTGTAATTTATGAAATTCATGCTAAAGATTTTATTTCTGAATAAAAAAACCTCATCATTCGATGAGGTTTTTTTTGATCAGCTTAATGCGAGGAAACGGCTCATCGCAATCCGAAGCTGTTTTAAATAACCGGTAAAGAAATGATTTGCGCCAGGCAGGATAGTGACCAGATGACGTTGAGGCTTGGCCCATTCAATCATGTCGGATAAAAGCGTGACATCATCCGCTTCACCATGGATAAATAAAATATCACCTTTGATCTGTGGAGTAACATAGTGACGTAGGCCAGCTACGGTTGCAGTCGGTAGACCACACAAAATCACTTTTGAAGGTTGCAGTTCAACGGGCAGGGCAGCGTAACACTTGGCCATGACATGTGCGCCAAAACTGAAACCGCCTGCAAAGAAAGGCAGGCCAATATGTTGGCGACGCGCATATTTAATGACTTCAAGTATATCATCCGTTTCACCAAAGCCTTCATCATGCAGACCGGCACTTTGACCAGAACCACGGAAACTTGGACGATAGACAACACAACCACGCTCTAAAAACATTTGTGCCAGTAACACCGGAACCTTATGTTGTGGTGTGCCACCTTGTAATGGATGGGGATGACAAACAATCGCGAATCCTTTCACTTCACCCTGAGGATAATCCACAAAAACCTCAAGTTGGCCAGCAGGGCCTTGGAGGAAGATTGGTTCGGACATAGAAAACCGATAAATTGCAGGAGAATTTTCTATTTTAACGATTATGATAAATAAAAACATGAATTGGAATTAAAATAAGTCTACTGATATAGTTTGATTAATCATTTTTTAACCAGGTTGCTATGCTTGCTTTAATTTCACCAGCCAAGACTTTAGATTACGAAACACCTTTACCTACCGATCAATTTACTCAGGTAAGATTGCTGGAACATTCCCAGGAATTGATAGAAGTTGCCCGCAAGTTATCCGCAACTGAAATTGCCAGCTTAATGAGCGTCAGTGAAAAAATTGCCAATCTGAATGCGGAACGCTTTAGAGACTGGCAGCCAGATTTTGATTTTTCCAATGCTCGTCAGGCAATCTTTGCCTTTAAAGGGGACGTTTATACCGGTCTGGATGCTTACCAGTTAAAGCAGGATCAGATTCATTACGCACAGAACCATCTGCGTATGTTATCCGGCCTATATGGCTTATTGCGTCCGCTGGATCTGATGATGCCTTACCGTCTGGAGATGGGAACCAAGTTGACTAACCCACGTGGTGCTCATCTCTATGAGTTCTGGGGACATACCATCACTGACCTGATCAATCATGATCTGGCAGCAGCAGAGTCTGAAATTCTGGTCAATATTGCCTCTGATGAATATTACAAGGCAGTGAAAGAAAGCAAAATTCAGGCTGAAATCATCAAGCCGGTATTTTTAGATCAGAAAAATGGCAAATATAAAGTCATCAGCTTCTATGCCAAGAAAGCTCGTGGATTAATGGCGCGCTTTATCATTGAAAACAAGATCAAACGAACTGAAGACTTAAAAGCCTTTAATACCGATGGGTATTATTTTGATGCTGAAAGTTCATTAAAAGGTGAGTTGGTATTTAGACGTGATGAGCAGCTGGCTGCTTAAGGTAAAAGATTTACCCAAGGCTGAATGAAGAAATTTTCTTAAAAGTCTTGGGTGAATTTAAGTTTAGCAATATTGAATTGAATAAAAATTAAAAAAAAGGAAGGAACTTCCAAAATATCATTTATTTAGAAGAATTTTTAACAGGAAATGGATAAATTTTTTAGAAGAAAAGCTAAATAAAATAATGAAAGCTATAGGGAGCTTTAAAAGATATTTTTCACTCGATAAATTTATATAGTAAAGACAAATTTCTAAAAAAATAAAAAATAGAATCAATCAATTAATTTCTTTTAATATTCAAAAAATGACTAAAAAATCTCTGTACACGACAAATTTCACAGAACCCTTATCCTATCAGGATTCTGCTTTCTTAAAATTGCCAAAATTTCCTTAAACTCTTCTTTTTTCCCAAAACCAATTAAACGCTGAATCGCCATTTGAAC